>JBDSPM010000031.1:0-2954 GCA_039930325.1 Saprospiraceae bacterium | reverse complement strand
AATGAAACGCCTGTTGTTCCGGCAGTATATTCAACTACCGTGTCGCCTGGTTTTAGTATGCCGCGGCTCTGCGTATTTTCTATAACCGATTTTGCCGTTCGGTCTTTCATGCTTCCGGTCGGATTTGCAGACTCAAGTTTTGCAATAATCCTTCCGGAGCCAGCGGGTACAATGTTTTTTAATTCAATTAAAGGAGTATTCCCGATAGCTTTAATAATAGATGTAGAGGTCGCCATTTAGCTGAATGATTTATGTTCACTAAAATTGCACGCAACGACAGTTCGTGCAAAAACTCACCGGCAATTTTGTAGTACCCTTCATGGTGTATGCTTCTTCCATTCGGAAAGGTTCAAAGTATTTTGTTGTTTCTTTAAAAGGACTCCACTGGGTCAATCCTTTTTTTGTCGTGTCAGCTCCTTGTCTCCATTCAAATACCGCTCCGTACTGATTCGCATTCAGGCCTAAATTGCTTTTATACCATTCTCTAATTGTTTTTGGGTCTTTACATTTAAAAAAGATTCCACCAATTCCGGATACTTTTTTGCCTTCGACATTGTCTTTTGCTTTTGTTGAAAGGATATTGCTGAATGTAAAACCAAGCCCAAAACTTGACGCTAGGGTGATGGCTATAATTATTATTTTCTTCATTCTCGTCAGGGTTTTATTGTTATGATCTGTTTTGCTTTCTTTACTTCTGCTCTGCAAGTAGTTTCAGCACATTGTTCATTTTTACAAAGTTATTTCTCGTATCTTCTCCAATAGATTTGAAAATGATTACGCTAACAACTACCTGTTGGATTTACTTTGATTCTTTTCGCAATTTCAATTCTATGGATTTTTGCCTGCGCAATATTTTTTCCATGGATTCAACGCAATGCGTAATACTTTCTTCATACGTTTCGGAATGATGTTTTACATATTGGTTTTCTCCCGGATGAGATAGGTATAAAGCACACCATTCGTTGGTCACGTTATTCTTAGCTCCCTTCTTCAAAGTGATATCCACACGGATGGTTTCAGGGTGATGCTGAAATAGTCTTTCCACTTTTTGGTATATAAATTTTACGAGATGCTTACTCTCTTTGAAGCCTACGGTTTGAATAGTGATATTCATGATTTTGATTTTAGTATTATTAATTATTTAATGGAAAAGTACTTTGAATAGCGTATAAGTCATTACGTCTATCAGTAAGCGTTCTCACTGAGCCGTTAAAATGTAAATCTTTTAGTAAGTCAAGGTCGACATCAACTATTAGAGTCATTTCAGTATTGGGTGTAGCTTCGGATTTGATGGCGTCATGTGGAAAAGCAAAATCCGATGGCGTAAATACTGCAGACCTTGCATATTGTATATCCATATTATGAACCTTAGGTAAGTTGCCAACACTGCCGGCAATAGCAACGAAACATTCATTCTCAATAGCACGAGCCATTGCACAATGCCTGACCCGGATATACCCGCTTTGTGTATCAGTTGAAAAAGGAACAAACAAAATTTTCATTCCCTTATCGGCAAGAATCCTTGAGAGTTCCGGAAATTCAACATCATAACAAATAAGGATGCCTATTTTACCACAATCTGTTTCGTAGGTTTTCAATACATCTCCTCCTGACATTCCCCAGGAAGTTTTTTCATCAGGCGTTACATGGAGTTTTTCGTATTGTTCCCACATTCCGTTTCTATGACAAAGAAAACCGATATTTAATAATTTTCCATTACGGATGACCGGCATACTCCCTGTAATAATATTTGCATTGTATTTTATGGCAAAGTCAATAAATTTTTGCCTGAGTGTTTCAGTATAATCTGCTAGTTTGCGGACTGCATCAGCCGCAGGTAAATGGTTATATTTTGCCATGAGTGGAGCATGGAAATATTCGGGAAATAAAATAAAATCGCTTTCATATCCCGAAGCCGCGTCGACAAAAAATTCTATTTGCTCGCAAACTGCATCAAAGTCCTTGAAGGAACGCATTTGCCATTGTATCAGTCCAAGCCGTACATTAGATTTCTTATTTCCAATCAGCTGTTTCTTAGGTTCATAATATATATTGTTCCATTCTATGAGGGCGGCATATTCCAGCGATTCACTATCACCGGGCATGTACTCTTTTAAAATCTTTTTTACATGAAACCCATTCGACAATTGAAAGGTCAATGTCGGGTCATAAATTTCCTTATTTTTTACTTTTTCAATGTATTCCTTCGTTGTATGCGTGGCTGCAAATTGACTGAAACTTGGCAATCTCCCCCCGGCTATAATGGATTTGAGGTTTAATTTTTCGCACAATTCTTTTCTAACATTATAAAGCCTTCTTGCCAGTCTTTTTCCCCGATAATCCGGCTGAATAAAAACTTCAATACCATACAGAACATTTCCATGAGGGTCGTGCGTTGAAAAAGTATAGGTGCCTGTGATTTGTTCGTAAGTATGTTCATCACCGAATCGGTCATAATCAACAATAATAGATAATGCACAGCCAACTACCTTGTCGTTCACCTTAACGCAGATCTGACCTTCAGGAAAAATGGTGACTAACTTAAGAATGCGTTCCTCCTTCCAGTAGGTTCCCCAATGTTCATAGGCTTTGAGCATACTATCTTTCAGGTCATGATAGTCTTCAATGAGAAGATTGACTACTTCTACTTTAACATTTTCCATAAGATTTTTGCATTAACCGGTAAGTCTTTTAATCGGAAATTATATTATAGTGTCGGTTACAGTTATTAAAGTAGCGCACCACTCAATCCGTGATTTCATTTGTCAAAAATCACTCTTACATTTTTACTCAGCTTCGTTTGCAACCAATTCCGAATTTGTACTTTCTCCTTAGCAGAAGGAATTTTCTTTAAGCGGAGATATGCAATATACGGAATGTCTGAAGTATTTGTAATTTCAACAGGATAAAGCGGAGAAATGCTCATACTATTCAAAGCGGGATAAAGGGCTTTT
>JBDSPM010000030.1:0-3375 GCA_039930325.1 Saprospiraceae bacterium | reverse complement strand
TTATTATTATTATATATGTGATTGATTTCATATTTAAAAATTACTTATACACCAAAATTATATCTTTGGCTTATGCGCCTGAAAAGTCTGGAATTAAAGGGTTTTAAAAGCTTCGCCAATGATACGCTCCTTCATTTTGATGAAGATGTGATTGGGATCGTGGGGCCTAACGGTTCGGGTAAATCCAATGTGGTGGATGCCATCCGATGGGTGCTCGGTGAGCAGAAAGGCAAAGAGCTCAGGCTTGAAAACATGGGGGATGTCATCTTCAATGGCACCAAAAAGCGCAAAGCCAGCGCAGCAGCTTCAGTTGCTATCACTTTTGACAATAACCTGGGTCTCCTCCCTTCCGAATACCAGGAGGTCGTCATTTCAAGACATCTATACCGGAGCGGTGAAAGTGAATACAAGCTCAACGGTGTCACCTGCCGGCTGAAAGATATTCAATCCATCCTGCTTGATACCGGCATCGGCTCAAATTCATATGCCATCATAGCACTTGGTATGGTGGATGATATTTTATATGATAAAGAAAATGCCCGTAGAAAAATGTTCGAACAGGCAGCAGGCATTTCAAAATATAAAAAGCGGAAACATGAAACCATGTTGAAGCTAAAGCTAACTTCCGATGACCTCATCCGTATTGAAGATATTCTCAAAGAAATCCAGACGAATCTCGAATTGCTTGAAAAGCAGGCAAAGCGAACCCGAAAATATGTTGAATTAAAAAGTGATTATAAATCGCTCAGCCTTTCACTTGGAGCCCGCAATAATTTTGACCTGCGCGAGCAATTTGCTCAATCCGAAAAAAAGATACAGGAGGAAACGGACCATTACTCAAGACTTGATGCTGATCTAAGCCTGCTGCATGCAGCACTGGAGAAACTGCGAAAAGATCACCTTGGAGAAGAGATGACCGTAAGCTCGTTTCAAAGGGAATTAAATGAACTGGTTTCCAACATTCGAACGATTGAAAATGAAAAAAACCTGGCTGATCAGAAAATAGCCTTTCTCCGTCAGAATAAATTAAATCTGGAAACACAAATTTCCGCGGCCACGAAACGTTTGGAGAAACTGGATGACGAAATCATTAACCTGAATGAAGGATATCACGAAAACAACTCCATTCTGCATGGCCACCAGTCTATTCTTTCCAAAGCCCAACAACAACGGGATGAAATAGCCAGGCGTTATGAGGAAATGCTCGATAATCGTGACGCCGTAAATACGCTTCACCAGCAATTTGAAAAAGAAGTTTTTGACCTGGAAAAAAATATCGCTGTATTCGCTAACAACACCGATATCATCCGGAATGAAAATAAAATCGTCTTTGATGAAAACCAAAAGTTAAAGGTCGAGCATGAACTGCTGCAAAAACATTTGCAAGAAGAAGAAGCTGCTAAAGAACAAGCGACGAATGAATTAGCTTCTCTGGAGGAACAGGAATTGAGCCGTATGAGAACCATTCGCGAGCTTGAAATAGACCTCACATCCCAGCTCGATCAACTTCGCCAGACACAACGCACGCTTGATGCCCGCACTCATGAGGCCGAATTACTCAAGGACATGATATCAAACCTTGAAGGATTTCCGGAATCGATTAAGTTTCTTAACAAGACCCAGGATTGGAATGTGACGGCTCCTTTGTTATCCGATGTCATCTATTGCGATCAGCAATACAGGGTCATTGTAGAGCAGATTTTGGAGCCTTACCTGAATCACTATGTCGTACGAACATGGGATGAAGCTGCCCGTGCTGTCAAGCTCCTCAGCTTTGCTCAAAAAGGACGTGCAAATTTTTTCATACTCTCCGAATACACAGAAAGCCCTGCTATCATTGAGTTCCAGAGCCTGACGCCATTACTTGTCTATCTTGAAATCGAACACGGCTATGAGAACCTTGTACGACAATTACTTCATAAAGTGTACGTGACAGATGGATCTCCCCTGGATATAGTTTGGAGTGAGTATGGTCTGAAAGGATTGACGGTGATTGATAAACAGGCACAAATGATTCGCCGTTCACATCAATTAGCAGGTGGCAGTATTGGTTTGTTTGAAGGAAAAAAATTAGGCCGTAAAAAACATCTAGATCATCTTGAAGGAGAAATTATCGCCCTTCGTAATGAATGGCATCAATTGCAATCCAATGTACAAAATACACAATCACAACTGACTAGATTGCAAGCTGTAGATATCAGTGGAATGCTTCAATCTGTCCGATCCCGTGTCGTCGGCTTTCTGCAATCGTGGGCTGAAACCAACAGTAGAATCAACCATCTACGTGAACGCATAGAGGAAAATGATCGTCGTCGCTACAAAAACGATGAATCCTTGCGTGAAATAAATACTAAAATCGAAGCGAATACATCAGAACTGCTCGAGAAGAAAAGTAAGTACCAGGAGTATGCACAATCCATGGAACAATCCGAAGAACACTATCATGACATCCAGCGTCAGCTCAACCAGGCAGAAACGGCCAGCAATGAATTAAAGCTCCAGGAAATACACCTGAGCAATAAGCTGGAGAGTCTCAACCGTGAACTGAAATATCATATAGATCAGCAAAATCAGTTTCAGCAAAATATAACTTCACAACAAACTCAGATTGAATCCGATGCTGTCGAGCTTGAAAATATGGTGATGCTTTCTTCAGGCATGTCATCTGATCTCCAGGAAAAATATCTCGAAAAAAAACAGAGAGAAACCAAACTCACAGAAATAGAACAAAATTATTACGAGCAACGTAACCACATCAGTGTGGCAGATGAAAAAATAAAAGTAGTTGAAAAACAAAGAAGTGCTCTTCAATATCTTATCAACGAAATGAAAGATCATCACAATCAGCTTAAATTCAGGTTGATTGCCATTTCCGAGCGGATGGAAGTGGAGTTTGGTGTACGTCTTGAGGACATTACCGAAGCGCATTTAGCTGAAGAGCTGCCACTTGATGAATTGGAAGCAAAGGTGCAGAGATTGCGGGTACGTCTAGAAAATTATGGTGAGATCAATCCGATGGCTATTGAAGCATATGATGAAATAAAAATCAGGTATGACAATATCAATACACAGCGGCAGGATGTGATCAGTGCAAAAGAATCACTCTTATCCACGATTACTGAAATCGAGCTCACGGCCACAACCCAGTTTATGGAAGCGTTCGACAAGGTGCGCGAGAATTTTATTGAAGTATTCCGGAGCTTGTTCACAGATGATGATACGTGCGATCTGGTCCTTCTTGATCCAAATGATCCGCTGGAATCGACTATTGATATCATCGCTAAGCCAAAAGGAAAGAGGCCTAAATCCTTATCACAGCTATCAGGTGGTGAGAAGACGTTGACAGCGATAGCCCTGCTGTTTGCGCTCTATCTG
>JBDSPM010000029.1:0-4466 GCA_039930325.1 Saprospiraceae bacterium | reverse complement strand
ACGGAAGCCGGACGTGCAGTGAAGGATGTTACGATCCATCGTTCTGAAGACCTCTCCTTTCAAAATAATGTGGATGTGATATCCGGCGAAAATGGTCACTATACTTTTGAGCATAATACTCCCGGGCAGCAATATTATCTGAAGGGTTATAAAAACACTGATTGTAGAAATGGCGTAAGTACACTTGATCTTATTGCTATTCAGAAACATCTCCTCGGTACCAGGAAACTTGAATCTCCGTATCAGCTGATTGCTGCAGACGCAAACCACAATGACAAAATAAGCGTGCTGGATATGCTGGAATTAAGGAAATTAATTTTAGGCTTTTATACCGAACTACCGCATAATACCAGCTGGCGATTTGGGAATGCAAACAAAAGCCTGGAAGCTAATTATCCATGGGGCTTCAAAGAAACCATTGAAATCGAAGCGCTGGGAGAAGATATTAAGCAGGCCAATTTTGTAGCTGTGAAAATCGGCGATGTCACAGGTGATGCCAGGCCAGGTATTCAGGGTACTGAGCTTAGTGCCAGAACGAGTAAAACACTACAGCTTGAAATTGAAGATACACCTGTCACCTCAGGTGTACCTGTCAAAATGGATATTACCTCACGCAATTTTACGGATGTAATAGGTTTGCAGCTGGCACTTCAAGTAAAAGATCTCGAGATCACGGAAATTGTCAGTGGAAAGCTGGACATTGAAAATGAAAATTTCAATAGTACGAAAGACGGCCTGTTATACCTGAGTTGGAATGTATATTCCCCGCTGACTTTCGGACGTGATGACATACTCTTTAGCATCATCGTAACACCAATAATTTCCGGAAATTTATCCGGCTTAGTCCATCTTGCTACATCTAGCTTGCAGCCCGAGGCATATTCAGGAGACAATTTGGAAAAAATAAATCTGGATTTGGTTTTAATAAAACCCGAAAATAAATTCAGCACAAATACATTATTCCAAAACAATCCAAACCCATTTTCATCTACTACAGAAATTAAATTCCGTTTGGAAAATTCCGGTCTGGCAACGATCCGCATTTTTGATTTATCAGGGCATCTTCTCAAAGAGATCAATGGCGAATATTTGAGCGGGATGAATAAAATCCAGGTTTCAAATCATGATCTTGGCATGAAAGATGGTGTTCTCATCTGTCAATTACAATGCAATGGATTTCTGGCTGTGCAAAGAATGGTGATGATGAAATAGCAGGGAGCAGGGAGCAGGGAGCAGGGAGCAGGGAGCAGGGAGCAGGGAGCAAGGAGCAAGGGGCATAGAGCAGAGGGAAGATTATTTGGAAGTTCTTTTTGAGGTGAATGATTCTCTTGAATTAGATAATTAATTTGCGTAAATCTGAACGCTCAATTTTTAAGATCGTAGGTCTTAAAAAAGAGCAAAGAAGGCCGGATTTTGCAAATCCGGATTGGGTGAATTGTACAAAATCATTTTCTTGTTTATGACTTTGCAAGCAGTCTTTGACTGTAGGCAATTAATTATCTTTCACAGCCATATTTTCTAACAACTATCACGCCTCACAACGCACGAATTTTTTATTTTCGAAAAAAAAGGAGAAATTGCTCACGCATGAAATATTTCCTTTTTTTCCTACTGCTCTCCCAACAAATAGCAGCACAGAATATCCTGATCAGTAGTGAGGATTTCCCGAATGAGCCTTCGATCATGATAGATCCAAAACATCCGAATGTCCTGATTGGAGGATCCAATCTCAATAATTACTATATCTCCATAGATACCGGTTTCACCTGGACTAAACATGATCTGAATTCCTCTTATGGCGTATGGGGTGATCCTACGATTTCAGTTGATACGACAGGTGATTTTTATTTTTTCCACCTTTCCAATCCACAGAATGGAAACTGGATAGACAGAATAGTTTGTCAGAAAACTGAGGATGATGGCCAGTCATGGTCAGATGGAACCTATACCGGCCTGAACGGAACAAAAGCGCAGGATAAACAATGGTGCGCTATAGACCGGACCAATAACAATATCTATCTCACCTGGACCCAATTTGACAAATACGGGACCTCCGATCCAATGGATAGCAGCATTATTTTATTTTCGAAATCCCTGGATGCCGGAAATACCTGGAGCGAGCCAAAAAGGATAAACAAGGTTGCAGGTGATTGTCTGGATAGTGACAATACAGTTGAGGGTGCTGTTCCGGCTGTTGGTCCGAATGGTGAAATATATGTTGCCTGGGCAGGACCAGATGGCATCACATTCAACAAGTCCACAGACCAGGGACAATCTTGGCTTCCGCAGGAGATTTTTGTAAGCGATATTCCGGGAGGTTGGGATTATGCCATCAGCGGCCTGATAAGATGTAACGGGCTACCCATCACTGCCTGTGATCTCAGCAATGGACCAAACCGAGGTACGATATATATCAACTGGTCAGACCAGCGAAATGGAACTTTGAATACCGACATATTTTTGAGCAAATCCACTGATGGAGGCAGCACCTGGTCTTCCCCTCTCAGAGTGAATGATGATATGTTCAATCATCAACAATTCCTGACCTGGATGTCAATAGATCAGGCCACCGGTTTTCTTTATTTCGTTTTTTATGACCGGCGTACGTATGACGATGACTCGACTGATGTATTTCTTGCTGTGTCAGTGGATGGAGGTACTACATTCATCAATCGAAAAATCAGCGAATCTCCTTTTGTACCTACGGCTCAGGTTTTCTTTGGCGATTACAACAATATTATAGCAGATCATGGCATCATTCGCCCTATCTGGACAAGGCTTAACAATGGAAATCTGAGCATTTGGACCGATATCACTACACTAAACGATATTATTACTTCAACAAATGAAACCAAGCCTGTTCATTCTAATTTAGATTTCGAATATTATCCTAATCCGTCTGCAGATATAACGTACATTTCTTTCAAATTGCATGAAAAATCTCTTGTCTCACTTTCCATATTTGATGATGCTGGAAAAATAGTTCACAACATCATTAATTCTAAATTAATGGGATATGGAAAATATGTTGAAAAAATAAATCTGAATGATCTGAATCTTTCTGATGGATCTTACATACTAAAACTTGAAGTAAATCACCAAATAAAAGTTTCACGTTTAATTGTTATTCGGAACAGGAAATAATTAAATATGGAACATACAAAATGGATCGAACGGAAACTTAATTTTTTACAATGGAATTCATCGACTACTACAAGGTTCTGGGACTAGATAAGAAAGCTACGGAAGCCGATGTTAAAAAGGCTTACCGTAAGCTTGCCCGGAAGCTTCATCCTGATCTGAATCCAAATGATTCCGGAGCAAAACAAAAGTTTCAGCAAGTCAATGAAGCCAATGAAGTGCTCAGCGATCCGACAAAGCGGGCTAAGTACGATAAGTACGGCAAAGACTGGATGCATGCTGAGGAATTTGAAAAACAACGCCAACAACAGCAGCAATATCAACAACAGTATGGCGGATCTTCAAGCCGCCAGGGCACTGGAGGAACTTATGGTAGTGAAAGTGATTTTTCCGATTTCTTTGAATCTATGTTTGGCGGAGGAGGTTTCGGAGGTCGTGAGGAATCTTTTGGACGTGGATCAGATCCTTTTGGGAGAAGGAGCACCCAGTCGAAATTCAGAGGACAGGACCTAAATGCGGAACTTCATTTAACCTTAAGGGATGTGTACAAAACTCAAAAGCAAACCCTTTCAGTCAATGGTAAAAATATCCGCATCACCATACCTGCGGGAATTGAAAATGGCCAGACGATAAAAATAACCGGGCATGGCGGACCGGGTGCGAATGGCGGTCCAAATGGAGATCTTTATATCACCTTTTCTATTACAAATGATACCCCGTTCCGACGTGAAGGACCTGATCTCTATACTGAAGCTGCGCTGGATATATACACAGCTATACTGGGAGGTGAGGTGACGATCGATACATTCGATGGAAAAGCAAAGCTCAAAGTTAAACCCGGCGTTCAATACGAAACGAAAGTGAAATTGAAAAGCAAAGGATTTCCTGTGTATAAAAAAGAAAGTGCTTTTGGGGATTTGTATGTAACGTATAAAATTAAAATGCCCGGAAATCTGTCACCAAAAGAAATTGAATTGTTCACTGCATTAGCTAAGCTCAGAAAAGATGGCAACTAAAAATATCATTTCGGTAGATCAGTTTTGCAAACATTATGGAATAGATACTTTGTTTGTACATGCACTGATGGATCATGGCCTTACTGAAATCACGGTTGTCGAAGACACCCATTATATTCCGGGGAATAAAATCAAAGACCTTGAACGGATGATTCGCCTGCATTATGACCTTGACATCAATCTGGAAGGAATCGAAGCCATCTCACATCTTCTGGATCGGGTGGATATCCTGCAGAGGGAGTTAAGTGTTTTTAGAAATAAATTGATGTTTTACGAAACGCACTGAAATTGATTAAAAAAAGGTAAGAG
>JBDSPM010000028.1:0-4215 GCA_039930325.1 Saprospiraceae bacterium | reverse complement strand
TTGATGTGAATGTTTCGGTAGGAACTATTTTTAGTATTTACCGCAGAGTGTCTGATCCGGAAGGACCTGCTACACTGGATGATTTTTTACAGCCGGGAACGGCTTTAGTTGCGGCTGGGTATGTGTTGTATGGTACATCGACATTGCTTGTATATACTACAGGGCATGGCGTTAATGGATTTACACTTGATCCATCCATCGGTGAATTTTGTCTCTCTCACAAGGACATTAAGATTCCGGATGACGGGGCATACTATGCAGTCAACCAGGGGTATTATCTGAAGTTTGATCTTGAGATGCGCAGGTATATTGATCACTGTTCGGAGATGAATTTTGGTTTGCGATATATCGGTTCAATGGTTTCCGATATTCACAGGATCATGATTCAGGGTGGAATATTCCTTTATCCGCACACGCGTAAATATCCTAAAGGCAAGCTCAGGCTGCTGTATGAATGCAATCCGATGGCTATGATCGTGGAACAGGCAGGAGGGATCGCTATTTCGTGCGACCTAGATCGCATACTGGAGATGCCGGTAAGTGATCTTCATCAGCGGGCAACCATTGCTATCGGTAGTCCAAAAATGGTAAAAGAGATGAAAGCTTTTGTTGAAAAATATAGTGCTGTAAAATCATGAACCGTGCTGTTACCTTACATCAAAACTGATATAAGGCAATATTCTACTACACCAATTCGAATCCGGGGGATAAATTCTTTTGAAGTCTTCCGCACTTTTAAAATCACCATGCTGTTTTTTATATGCTATGATCAGCCTGATCAATTTTTTGTTCAGGTAAGGATGAGAAAGGGAATCTAAATTTATATTGTTGATGAATATTAAATGCGGCGAGCCTGAGACGGTGACCTGATTTTTAATTTTTTCAATAGTTTCAGGTGGAAGACCATAGCACTCTTTTAGTTGGTCTGTATTTAAAAATCCACCGATTGCGTCCCTGTATTTAATAATGCGGTTGGCTAATACGGTTCCAATGCCACTAAGTGATTCAAGATCTTCAACTGAGGCTTGGTTTAAATCAACACTGTTAGCCGTGGATAGGAAGGATTCTTTTTTCAAATCCAATGCCGGTTGTTCAACTGCCGGTTTAATCCCATAGATGATATAGGGAGATGCATTTACCAATTGTAAAGAATCCATACCATAGATTTTCAATAAATCCCTGTCGCTTGTGATGAAACCTCCTGCAGAGATAAATTTTTGAATGTGCCAGGATACTTTCTTTGAAATACCCATGGATGTTAATTCTTCGATAGATGCTGTCATGATGGGAATAGGGGAGGAAGGTGGGGTTAGTTCCTGTTCTTCTTCAAAGGATGAATACTTCTTTTCAAAGTTATTTTCATTGTTCAATGAAGAGGTAAAAGTATTTGGCGGATTATTAATTGAATACTTGTCATTTGAATATTTTTTAGAAAAACTTTTTTTCGAATACGTATTTTTTTTAAAATCATGGTACCGATTGTGAACTCTGGGTGGAGAAATATATGAAAATGATCGTTCACCTGATGGCAAGATCTCCTTAATTAATTCCCATCCCAATAAAATACTAACAAAAGCGATCAAATAAATACGGTCAGTTCTGGAGATGGTATAATGATATTCTTTGTTCATATCGGGATAGTAAAGTAACCAAGGCGATCAATATCAAACGATGCGTAATGGTGATCATTCAGAAAAGCCTGAATGTCTGCTTTCAATTTTCGATCAAGATGTGCCGGTATAATGACCTCCACAGCGGGATGATCAGATAGGAAATCCACGAAAGATTCCAACTCTGCACACTGATCAAGTATGATATGGGTTAAATACGCATTACATATCATCGGGTTAATTTCTCCTTCCCAGAACAACACTGAACAACGCTGTGTGACCAGGACTGAGGAAATGTACCTGATTTCATTTTTTGCAAATTCCTGTTCTGAACAGATATCTGAAACATCAATAATATCCCTGTGACATCGATATCCCCTGGTGGCAAATTCAATACTTGCATCCGGAAGATCACAATCATGAATCGAAATGCATCTTCCGTTTGTGGTAATATCCGTAATCAAGCCTTTGTATGAATGATAAATAATCATTTCACTTTCTGACCACTGTCTCAGCCGATGGCAGCTCATGGTGGCCAGCGCACCAAAACTGCAGAGATAGGCTATCGTCTTACCTTTTGGCCATTTGAACACTAATGCGATAGTAAATAAAATAGCCATAGCCATGAGTAAAATTCCCGCTACAGGTGGTAATGAAAAATGCATTTCGGGATTCAGATGGGCCATCCATTTCATGATCCGGATAAATGCAAGACCAACCCAATCCAACAATGGCCAGGCTATGCTAAGTCCGACAAAGGATAATACAACATTCAGGAGCGCGCCAAACACAATCAGGTAGCCGGCTGGAATAGCTACCAGGCTGCTAATGATAAAAGTCAAAGGAAACTGATGGAATTGTCCAAGCAGAATCGGTAGTATGAATACCTGTGCGACGATGGATAAAACCGTAATCTCCCAGATCATGTGTAAGAGCTTATACCTGAATGTGAGACTACGGATTATGGCTTTAGAATAAAGAAGAATGCCAGCCATAGCGAGATAGGATAATTGAAAACCAATATTTTCCCAGACGTAAGGATTGATCCACATCATTATGAAAGCTGAAAAGCCAAGCAGGTTCCAGACTTGGGTGTTCCAGCCCATTGCTTTTCCAAAGAGGAATAAAATAATCATTAAACCAGCCCTGACTACTGCAGGACAAGCGCCCGTGAGACCAACGTACATGAGGATCGCTAATGCATAGGCAATAAACCTTAAAACCCTCGTCAGAAAATTGCCTGATCCTGGAGCTCCAAGGAAAAAGAAAAGCATGCTATAAATGATAGCCACATGCATACCGGACACTGAAAGCACGTGCATGGCTCCTGAGTCTGCAAATGCTTCGCGCACATCATTGTCCATATCTGATCGATCACCCCACACCAACGCATTTGTTAACTGAGCTACCTGTGGCGAAATGTTCTTGCGGGTAAGGGTTGAAAGGCCTGATTGCCATTGGGCAGTAAATCTTGAAATGGATTTTTGGGAAATACTGTCCTTCAATACTTCGCTGCTCTTACAGGACATCTGTTGGCGGATACCTATCGTCCTGTAATATCCTTTTGCGTTAAAAGCATAAGGGTTTAATGGAGGTTTGATTGCCGACACCTTTCCCCTGACCATCAGGATATCCCCAGGAAAATAATTGGATGATGTGGTGGAATTAATAATGACAAGTAGATATTTATCAGGTATGACATTTCCTTTCTCATCACCATCTTCTGACAGAAATACCCTGCGGCAGAGAAGCGAAACTGAAAGGCTTTTATTTTTCAGTACCTGGTCCACTTCAAGAATTCCCTGTAGATATTTTGCTTCATTCAATACTTTACCTGGAAACAGATCTTCATTAAACTGTTGGAATCGAATACTCCCGGCCACAAAAATCAATACACCGATCACAATGGATGAAATAAACTGGCGGCTTGGAGGATATCGGATCACACTTAGCGAGCAACAGATACCACAGAGAAGCCAAAGTACAACAGCAAGCCATCCATTCATCAAATACCTGTTTGCTTCAGCAGTGCGGAATGAAATCAGGAGCATAATGGCTATCCACAGGAACGGACTATTTCTAAGGTTGATCATTTCATACTGGCTTCAACCTATAGTGTACTGAGAGGGCTAAAATGTGACCGGTAAAGTTGAAAAATTTTGAAAAAAAAGTAAAAATTGTGAAGAATTGATTGGGGGAGGTTGAAGAAGGCAGTGTAGTTTTAAGTATAAATAAAGGAAGTTTTGGAGCAGGGGAGGGGTTCAAAAATGGATTCAAACCATAAGAAATTAAGGAAATTCATTTCGTCGAAATTCGGAATGATTTACCATCCTATAACTGACAGATAATTAACAGGTTATCACCAAATTTCTAAACCCATTTTCCTTCTTTTTTTCATTTTTTCCTGCCTTTATGCCCACCACCCCCAATCTCAATTCTTCTCAATCTCAGTGTTCAATCCACTAATCTAAAAGTGATTTTTCTTCACGAATCGCAAAATTCATGTCCCAAAGAATTCTAAGGTCATTTTCTCCTGCTGTTTCTGGCACGGTATTTACCTCATTCAATAGGAATCGACTTTAACATTCTTGCAAAAGAAATATTT
>JBDSPM010000027.1:0-2946 GCA_039930325.1 Saprospiraceae bacterium | reverse complement strand
AAGGTCCATCACATGGATATAATCACGTACACAGCTTCCATCCCTCGTATGATAATCATCTCCATGTACGATCAATTCATCCCGCAAACCAATGGCGGTTTCCGTAATCACAGGTATAAGATTGGTGGGCGGATTGAGTGACGACTCACCGATCAGGGCAGAAGAGTGTGCGCCAGCCGGATTAAAATAACGCAGGGAAATCCCTTTCATCTTTTCTCCAGGAGAGGAAATTTTGTTTCTGCTGTTGAAAAACTGTTCATAAAGTATTTCACATGTCTGTTTTGAAGCTCCGTATGGATTTTCTGCGCGGTTCATAGGTGTGACTTCGGTTACAGGCAATTTGTCAGGCGAACCATACACTGTGCAAGAGGAAGAAAATATTAAATATGGAATATTCAACTCCTCCATCATCTGGATAGTAGTCAGTGTGCTTCCTACATTATTCTTAAAATATTTTCCCGGATGAAATACAGATTCTTCAACGCTTTTTAATGCGGCAAAATGGATGATAGCATCAAAGTGCCCCCATTGCCGAACTTGTGTAATGGATGATTCGCTATTGCTCAGATCACAATTGATATTTTCAATTGTTTTACCTGTGATGGCTGCAATGCCTTTAATGACCTCTGGTGTGGAATTGATAAAATTATCCAGAGAGACTACATCGAAACCGGAATCAATAAGGTCAACGATTGTATGGCTGCCGATATAGCCGCAGCCACCTGTCACTATTATTCTGGCTTTACTCAAAACTTATTTTTTAATCATCTGCAATGTACTGCATAAGCAACGCATTCATCAATATCCTTGGGTTATGTTTTGAAAAGCCTCTTATCGAAAGGGAACCTCTCATACCCTCCGATCTTAATTCCTGAAAATTCGGGATGAGATGGGTTGATCAGATAATTAAAATCACCCTGCGTTACTGCGGAAGGTACTTTCAATAAGCAAACTTCATTATTACGGATAAATCCGTCTCCGATTTGTTGGGTTGCTAATAAAGGTGGCCAACGGTTCCAGTCAGGTGGAAGATCTTTTATTTGAATTTCAATCAGGGAAGCAGCATCCGGAACCTCCAGGGTCATCATCATATAATCTAAGGGCATAGTCCCAATACCAAAGTGAACCGCAACTTCAGCCATAGCCAGGGATCTGCTATCGGCAGTATAAATTATTTCTGTTCCCTGAGTATTCCACCGGGCCCCTGCAGAGGATGCCCCCTTTCCACTTAATACCTTTCCATACTTTGCCCGGGAAAGCCGAAATAATTTCATCAGGCGAATATTCCGTGATCCATGCGATGGAGTTCATTCACGACCAATTCCTGACCATAGGAGTCACGCAACAATTCAATCGGTTTAATATTTCCTATTGCAAAATTTTTTGTTTGAAGCCAAAGCCTAAACTTGTCTTCATCTCCAAATACTTCTATTCCAAAAACAAAAATTTCCCCGAGCTCAATGATTTTTTCTGAGTGAATGGATTTAAATAATTTATTCTGTGCCTTATACCGAAGAATAGACCGCATGTTCAGATCCAATACCTCTTCCCAATCCTGCTTTGTGAACGGATACAACTTTTCAACTTCTGCAAAAACAGAATAGGGAATGCCTTTCCGGATGACCTCGACCATCAGTAAATTATCTCCTAAGTAATCCATGAATGATTTTTTGATGGCTTTTCGGGCCTGAAGATTATACTGATGAATGTATTGTCTGAATATTTTATCCAGGCTATTGATACCTGATACTTCCAGCGTGGTTTTTTTGGCAACCTGGCTTAAGCCTGCCTTACTCGATTCTTTTTTAGCTTCCATGGCCTCTTTGACAATTGTCATTAAAATTTGGACAATTATACAACAATTAACCAATTACTTATGAAAAAAGTTGTCAGGATTGCATCAAAAAGTCGAAACGGGGGTGTCCTCTTTTTAAAGCACGATCAGCTTTTTAACCACTTTCAACCCATTGCTTTCGATCGCAATCAAATATAATCCCGGGCCAAGATCGGGTTCCATCTGTAGATATCGCTGATCCTGAAAAATGCTTGTCGTCAATATCTTTCCATCAACTGTGGTAATGACCACCTTTGCTTGTGGATGAAAAGATCCCAGGTCAATATGAATAATATCCTCAACAGGGTTGGGGTAGATTTTTATTTTCCAATCATTATCTGCATTATAAACACCGGTAATTGTGACAGGAATGCAAGCTGAAGTATCCGAGCATTCATTCATACTAATGATCACACCATAATTCCCACTTACGGTCGGTGAAAATGTCTGCCCTATTTCTCCTTCTATGATCTGTCCGCCGAGATTGCAATCGATCCATTGGTAAGATGCTCCTGCCTGATTAGAGATCAGCGATGTTCCTGTGGCAGTCACGCTGTTATCCAGGTTTACAATATTGAGATCAAGTGTGATGGTACTGTCACATCCTGTTTGTGTTGGAATGGAATATTCATACACTCCTGAGTTTACCCAGGTATGCAATCCGTCAGGTGTAGTATACCTGTCGCAGGCCATAATACTGACTACAGTATCGCGATCATAGTGGATGGTGAGATCATACGTTACCACACTATCACAACCAGCGATATTTGTATAAATGATCGGATAGATTCCTGAAGTTGTCCAGGTATGCAATCCATCCGAAGTGGAATATGCATTACATGTGGTCGCTTCTATTTCTGTCTGACTGCTCTCAAGGATCGTCACATTGTAATTGATGGTACTGTCACAACCATGTATGCTCATAAATAAAATCGCATACATCCCGGTTTCCGTCCATGTGTGCTGACCATCAGGTGTAGAATAGGCGTCACATGTGGTCACATCAAACTGAGTTTCGCTGCTGTGATGAATGGTGACATGGAAGTTGATGATGCTATCACATCCATGCACATTCGAAAACAAAAGTGGATAGATCCCTGACTCGGTCCATG
>JBDSPM010000026.1:0-3088 GCA_039930325.1 Saprospiraceae bacterium | reverse complement strand
ATTGAGCGGAGCCGAAATGATGTATTTTATTTTTCATCGGTCGCTGAGCGGAGTCGAAGCGAACGATCCTGCAAAAAGTATATATGACAAAGCGATCACAAAGCAATACCTCAACGGAGCTCCTCCGATTTACCACAGCCGGCTCTGTAGATGACGGAAAATCTACGCTGATTGGAAGATTGCTCTATGATAGTAAATCTATTTTCCAGGATCAGTATGATGCGATTGAAGAAGTATCAAAACGACGTGGCGAAGAAGGAATTAATCTGGCACTGCTGACCGATGGATTAAAAGCCGAGCGCGAACAGGGTATCACGATCGATGTGGCTTACAGATATTTTTCTACGCCGAAAAGAAAATTCATCATCGCGGATACTCCGGGGCATGTGCAATACACACGCAACATGGTCCCTGGCGCCAGTACCGCAAATGTGGCTCTGATATTAATAGATGCGCGACAAGGTGTTTTAGAACAAACGAGAAGACATGCCATCATCGCAAGTCTTCTTCAAATACCTCACCTGGTAATTTGTATTAATAAAATGGACCTGGTAGACTATAACCAGGAAGTTTACGATCGGATACATGATGAGTTTGAAGATTTCGCAGGCAAACTGGATGTGCATGATGTCAATTTCATACCGATTTCTGCATTGCGCGGAGACAACATAGTTGATCGAAGCCAGCATATGCCGTGGTACGAAGGATCGACGCTGTTATACTATCTCGAAAATGTGCACATCGCAAGTGATTACAATTTTATTGATTGCCGATTTCCGGTGCAGTATGTCATCCGGCCTTACAATGATGAGTTTCACGATTATCGCGGATATGCCGGAAGGATTGCCGGAGGCGTACTGAAGAAAGGGGATGAAGTCATGTTGTTGCCATCAGGATTTACGACGCGCATTAGTAAAATTGAATTGTTCAATAAAGAAATTGACGTGGCATATCCCCCCATGAGTGTAGTGGTGCATATTGCCGATGATTTTGATCTGAGCCGTGGGGATATGATCGTTCGCGTTAATAATACACCGAGGCAGGAACAGGATCTTGACCTGATGATTTGCTGGTTCAATGAGAGATCGCTGGAAGAAAAAGGGAAGTATATATTAAAACATACTACGAAAGAGGCACGTTGCATCATCAAAGAAGTTCGCTATCGGATGGATGTCAATACCCTTCACCGTGATATGGATGATAAGAAAATCAACATGAATGATATTGCGCGTATTTCAATACGGACTACATTGCCATTGTTCGTAGATGCATATCAGAAAAACAGGATCACCGGTAGTGTCATTCTGATCGATGAAGGGACGAATGAAACGGTGGCCGCAGGAATGATCATTTAAAGTGGAAAGCGAAAAGTCGAGCGCAGCGAGATCCCGCGCTTTACGAAGTAATGTCGCGGGATGAAAAATGAAAAGGGTCCCCGGTATCTGAGCTGTAGCCAAAGGATGAGAAACGCTGGTCTAGGTAAAGTGGGAAAAGGGAAATGCGACGGTGGCAACTAGGATGATTATTTGAAATGTTTTAATGTTTAATTGGTTAAAATTAATTTGCGAAAATTTGCGAAAATTTGCGGCAAAAAAAAATGGGGCCAATTCTTTAAAGAGTGAAAAGAGGAAATGAAAAAAATAAAAATCTATAAAAATTTAGCCGACATGGAAGGGGGCAGAATTGAGGAAATGGTTAAGCTGACTCCTCAGGAACGAATTAAGAACACTGTTGAGTTAATTAAGAGGATATATAATGTTCAGCTTGATACTAAAATAAAGAAAAAAATTAATTTCCACCCATGAATATATTTTTGGAGGAGCATCAGAATGTCCTTTCAAATCTGAGGTTAAAAAATGTTGAATTTCTATTGATTGGGGGTTATGCAGTCATTTTTCATGGTTATCCAAGATCAACAGGTGATATGGATATTTGGGTAAGACCCTCGAATGAAAATAAGGCGCTATTGATAAACGCATTGCGTGATTCAGGATATGATCCAGATAACTTAAGCGAACTAAACAAAGTGGATTTTGTAAAGCATTTCGCATTTAGTCTTGGGATCGAACCTCAAAAAATTGAATTCATAAATTATGTCAATCTCGTCTCATTTGATGAAGCCTTTCAGAATAAAGTATTATTTGATTTTGAGGGATTAATTGTCCCGTTTATCAACGTACGGGAACTTATACTTTCCAAAATTAACACAGGACGAAAAAAAGATGAAGCAGATGTGGAAGAATTGCAGAGAATACTTAACTATAAAGGTAAATAGGTGAATCTTGTCACGCATTCCAAAGCGATGTTTTTTTGGTTTAAATGTTTAAATGGTTAAATCTTTATGACCTGTTGTTTTTGTGATAGAAGGGTACTAACTTTCTCTTTCACCATTAAAACTTCACAGTTATGAAAACCTATTCATTCGAAAATTTAGATGTTTGGCAATGCTCCAGAAGACTTGCTTTTTTTATTTACTCCGTTACTAAAGCATTTCCTGATGAGGAAAGATTTGGCTTGATTAGCCAGATGAGGAGAGCTGCAATTTCAGTCAGTTCCAATCTTGCTGAAGGAACTTCGAAAAGAAGTGGTAAGGAAAAGGCAAGGTATACGGAAACCTCATTTTGCAGTCTTATGGAATTGCTTAATCAGGCGATTATCAGCTGCGATTTAGAATATTTACATGAAGAGAAGTTATTCAGATTGCGAGGATTGGTCGACGAAATTGCCGTTAAATCGTGCCGGCTTCAGGAGTCCCAGTTAAAACATTTAAACACTTAAACATTTAAACAAATGCGAAATTCTATTTTTACGTTTTGAGTATATACGAAAAACTAAAAAGTAAAGAGAATTCTATCAGCGTCACCGGCCTCGGCTATGTGGGATTACCCCTGGCGCTTGAGTTTGCAAAGAAATTTAAAGTGATTGGTTTTGATATCAATACTGCGAGGGTTGAATTGATGCGTCAGGGAATCGATCCTTCGAAAGAAATTTCATCGGATGAATTTAAAAACCGGGATATCACATTCACATCTGACCCCGAAGATCTTAAAAATGCACATTTTCACATCATCGGCGTTCCGACAGATAT
>JBDSPM010000025.1:0-3726 GCA_039930325.1 Saprospiraceae bacterium | reverse complement strand
CCTTGCTGAAGGTGCATGGGCCTTCATGGTATTGTGTGCGAATGTTGGGAGAAAAGTATGCAGGCTTATCACCCATTCCGTCAGGCCCAAGGTCTGCATACATCAAATCAAAATAAGCCTGACCTGTCTTCGGATCAAGAATGCTATTGCGTTCACGGGCAACAACGAAAACAATTCCGCTTTGATAATATATGGGAGAAAACTCAATTGATTTCGTATTCAGCTTTTCAAGGGGTGGCATAGTGATGTCAGCGAACTTGCATACATACGTTGTATCCTGAGCTGCCAGGAACGCGGACAAAAATGATAATATGAAAAGGGATGTAATTCTCATGTATTATATTAAAAATACCTTGGGTTAATAAACGTAGAGGGCCTCGCCGGTTCACCGAAACAATACATCATCATTAATTCAATGCTTCCATCACTATAGCGTTTCAATTCGCTGAGCGTAATATCATAAGCTGCTCCAATTCGTAATCCTCTCAACACTTTTGCTGAAGCAATAAGATCTACTGATTCGATGAGTCTGTTGTCAACACCGCCTTTTCTGAAACTTACAGCTGCAGTATAATCATCCTGCCATCTCAATCCCAGGTTGAGATCTACTCCCACCGGTGCTGCCTGTGTATATCGCACCATCACCTGTGGCACAAAACTCATCCTGCCGTTGACCGGCAGTGCGATTCCAGTCATCAGATAATAATGGGGTTGTTCTTTTGCCGTAAAAAGGTTGTTGAGTTCAAAATCAATATCTGAATTCATTAACCTGGGTGCCGACAATCCAGCAAAAAATGAAGGTGTGCTATAATACAGACCTGCCCCGACATTTGCCAAAAATTTTTGGTCTGAAATAGATTCCACACCGGGATCGATATTGATATCCTGCACGGTTTTTACTGAAGGATCAGAATAATCCACTTTCAAAAAACGAGCGGAGGCTTGTACACCGAGACTTAAAGTTCCTTTTCCCAGCGGTACCCTGTAATCATAAATGCCATCAAATGTCGTAGCGCTGGACACTCCGATAGAGCGCCGTTGCAAATTGAATCCTATTCCTATACGTTGGGATGACAGCGGGCCATGAAGGCTTAGAGATTCGGTCTGTGGTGCGCCATCAAATCCCAGCCATTGCTCCCTGAAATGAAGTGTCGCACATGGATGCTCGTGATATCCTGCGTAGGCCGGATTGACCAACAGTTTATTGAACATAAACATCGTATGCAAAGGCTGCTGCTGTCCTGATAATGACATAGCAAACATGATCATACCGGATAGTAAAGGAGCTATTTTTGATTTGTATATTTTTTTCATAATTACCGACCTTTAGTCCCTGTGGGGCACTGTGTTCGTTACCTGTTATTTATTCGATATTCGTTATTCGGTGTTCGTTATTCGTTATTCGTTATTCATTATTTAATATCTGAATCTGCATTTTTTGTTTTATAAATCTCATATAATGCTCCCCCTTTTCAGGGAGTAGGGGGTCATCGTTCCAGTACTAAAAATGTTCTCCTGGGCTGGCTGCCGTCACCAAAATCCATGATGTAGAAATAAGTTCCTGCAGGCAAAGGCTCTCCGGATACTCTTCCATCCCAATCATTTTGATACGGTGAAGAGGTATACACTACCGCTCCCCATTCATTGAATACGATAATTTTATTCTGAGGAAAACGCGTCGTTTCAAGACATGGTATTATCAGTTCATCATTCACCCCATCCTGATTGGGTGTAAATAATGTAGGGATAAAACAATCGTCCTCATTTCCTACATGGAGAACTACGATTGCTTCACTGCATTCTTCGGGACAATCAGTAGAGCAGATTTTATACGTCAAGAAATCCGTTCCTACAAATCCAACATTCGGGGTATAGCGGAATATTCCATTTCCAGCATGCAATGCATTTCCATGTTGTGCAGCGTTGACTATCGACAACAGGTAAGGCCCCGTTGAAATGGAATCGTTAGCTATTACAACAAATTCGACAGTTTGGCCGAATGGAACATTGACTGTATCCGGAAATACCTTTGGCGAAAACACAACACCGATGAGCACGGAATCAGAGCTATAATTGATACATGATTCGTAACTGAGTGTCCATGTAAGGCCATACTCACCGGGAGGTAATATATTTAATTGTGTATTTGGATCGTGGGTGTCCGAAAAAATTACAGCCCCTGATGAGCTTGACCAAACACCTACAGAAGGAAGCACATTAGTTGCGTTAAGTGTTATAGTTTCTCCGGGACAGAATTGCATATCGGGCCCTGCATCGGCATTCTGTGATGGAATTTCATCTCCTGTTATTATTATTGTATTGCTTGTATCAGAAAGACAGCCTTGCAACGATGCGATGACTGCGATTTCATTTATTCCTGCCTGAATAGGCAAACCATTTACCATAATGCAGCTATCAATTCCAGGTGTGCCTATTATTATATTATCATTCAGGATCCATGTGTAGATCGCACCTGGTGTTCCACTTCCACTGGCAATACAAATATTTACGGGTACAGGATCATCAATACAGATTCTTGTTTTATCTGCTACAGCTCCTGGTGTTGATAAAGAAGATTGTACTTTAATTTCCTTCGGAGATGATTCCGGTGATTGACATCCGTTTAGCGTATACGTGACCGTATAAAAACCGGCAATAGCTGGTATCACAGGGAAAATAACCGGACTTACGTCGTTGCTTTCAAATCCATTAGGGCCTGTCCAATGAACAGTCAAACTTGGGGCATTTGAAGTGAGATGAAGACTGTCGCCTTCACAAACCAGTGATGGAGCTGTAATTACTGGAGCAACCAAAGGAGGTCTTACCTGGATAGCAATGAGTGACTGAGCGGATGTGCATCCATTGAGCGTTACATCTACTTTGTAAATACCGGTTAGTGATGGTTTTGCATCCGGAATAATTAATGTTCCGGGGCTTCCTATCATGATGGTGGTATCTGATGAAGTCCAGGTATAAATTCCACCTATAACAGGTGAAGTGATATTTAAAATAATCGAATCACCAAAGCAATACACCTGATCACCCGTGATAACAGGTGGCTGCGGACTGTCTTTCAGTATCAATTCTATCGATGCCGTATCTGATGTACACGCACCATTTTCAATGTACAATGTGTAGATGCCATTATTGGATGAAGACGCTTTATGAAAAACAATAACGGAATCCAGTTGCTGGAAGCCGGAAGGTCCTCCCCAATGATATATGTAGATTCCATTATTCAAAGGAATCGCAGTTGCAGTAATATGTATTGTGGTAACACCATCTACACAGCTATCAGCATCTGTAGTCAATGAAGTTATGATGGGCAATGCGTCAACTTGCAGGCTGAAAGTATCTTCGGATGCGCAGCCGGTATTCGTTAACACAGAAACCATATACAAACCTGAGACTGCCAATATACTGGGCGAAGCTTCAACTGAAGTGAATCCATTCGGACCTGTCCATGTATACACTCCGACATTTGAAGGCAGCACACTTAGTTGTATTGAATCAATTTCACAAGCCCGATCCGGACCAATGATTTGAATAGCAATAGTCGTGTCTATTCTTACATGGAATGCATCTGATGTATCTGAGGGACATCCATTAATAAATGCTATCACCTTCCAATCACCAGTATTTGTTTGATTAGCAGGATTTATCAAAAGTGAATCCACATTCGTTTGAATCGATGCACCTGACGGATCTATCCATTCAAAATTATTG
>JBDSPM010000024.1:0-4082 GCA_039930325.1 Saprospiraceae bacterium | reverse complement strand
AGGATCGGAAAATTTGACTATTTTTTATAGTCTTTGTTTTCAGGATGGCAGATAGTATAAACCCGTTTAAATTGCAGGTTTCTTGCAAAAGTCGACACGACGTGTACCAAATCGAAACAAAGAAATGGAGTGAATGCAACCTAACCATCAAATTAACCACAAATGAAAACAATGATTCAGCTCCTTACGATTATATTCTTGTACCTCATTAGTTTTGGTGCTAAGGCGCAGGAGGTCGCATGTGATGCATTTTGCATTACAGATGTCCGTATGGATTCTACAACTCCCAACCTTATGTATGTGACGCTTTTCTTTACAGGTGACAACAATGATTTTATCAATTACCCCTGGATCTCGGAAGTTATCAATGAGCAGGGGGATACGGTAGGTCAAGGCACATGGAATTTCTTTGGCCAGTTCGGAAATACAAGCATGGACTATCCGGTGACGGTCGAATTCAATGCTATTCCGGATAATTTCAGGGCGATGATGATCTTTCACTATGATACATCCGTTTGCCTGCTCAACTTTCCTTGTACGACAGGTATTGAGGATCCAAATAATAATGAACAAGTAAGCATTTATCCAAATCCATTTTCAACGGAAACGAAAGTCCATTCAGAAACACATTTTAATAATCTGACTATAAATATCTTCGATCTCCGGGGCCAAATAGTTAAGCAAGTGGACCATCAAAATGGCGATGAGATTTCCCTGCAACGAGATGATTTATTGAAGGGAATTTATTTTGTTCAACTAATGGAAGGAAACAGAATCATTGGGATAAGGAAGGTGATAGTTGTGGAGTGAGACATCTCCGGACGACTCCAACTTATTCAAGTTTCAGGTTGACAAATTTTTGTCTAAAATGAATCAATCTGTGAACAACGAATAATTCCAAACCATTGAAGAAGGTTTCTCACCAACAAACTTTTCCACTGCTATCTCACCTACCCACCACCAGGAAATAATTGTAATATTCTAATTAAAACAGGTTATACCCTGTTTTTTATTTGTTTTTATAAGTCTATAACCTTATAAATCAATTCCGGTTCCCACTATTCTGTCGGAAAAATTTATCAAAGAATTCCACAAACGTATGTTTGGCTCAGTATGGAAATGGGCTGGTCACTTCAGAACCTCAAACAAGAATCTTGGCATTGAATGGCATACTCTTCCTGTCAATTTGAGACAACTTCTTGATGATGTCTTATTTTGGATTGAATATCAATCTTTCGATCCGGACGAAATTGCCATTCGATTCAAGCACCGCCTTGTGAGTATTCATTGTTTCCCTAACGGCAACGTAAGACATAGTCGATTGCTGGCTGATATCATCGTTGAAAAATTATATAACAAACCTGTTTTCAGTTGGGGCGCCGCGAAAGTAACCAATCATGGAAATGCGAGAACAACCTATATAGAAGCTTTGAAAGCAGCCGACCATGGGGACTACACATCGCTGTTGGCATTTGCCAGGTCGTAAAGATTAAGGCTTCTATCTCACCTAAGGATTCACCATCGGATCAACCGTAGCAATAAACTGTTCGACAGTAGGTGTATACCCTGTCTTTCCTAAGCCATTGATATTGTATTGTCCGCTTGCAGCATCCTTGTCAAGTTTGAAAATCCAGACTGTAGGGTAGCCGGTGACCTTGAGGGCATTCTGCATCGCGGCATTCTGTTCTTTGTTTTTCTGAGGAATCTGCTTACCCCTTGGAAAATCCAGCTCGAGCAATACGACATTTTTTTGTGCCCAGGCTTTGAATTCAGGTTTTGAAAAAACTGATGCATCAAGACGCTTGCACCATCCGCACCAGTCACTTCCGGTGAAATTGGCCATGATAGGCTTTTTCTCCTTTGTGGACATTGCATAAGCCTCATCCAGATCGACCAGCCAGCCTTCTTTGTCAGATGTATATCCGGCAGCAGGCTTGGGCTTGTCTGATGTAGTCGCAGCGGTCTGCGAACATGCCTGGAAGGCTATGCCGCAAAGAACCAGGAACATATAAATTTTTGTCAACGTCATGATTTCAATTGAAATGAAAATAAATAGAGATGCAAAGGTATGCCTTTCCTTATTTGCATTTTCGTCATTAACGATACTTTAAGGTTTAGCCGAAAATTCGGTTATTTCAGGCCATCTACTCCTGAAGCGCCATTGTTGCTTACTGTCCTGAAACAGCTTTTGTAGTTTTACCCGGAATGAATGAATCAACAGTCATCGTCCAGACCAATGCCTGGATAAAATCCGTCGTCATCGGTTGTAATTTTTGCCCCTTTGCTGCAAAGGCAATGCTGAGGCAGAGTATACGGTATACTGTATTACCCAATGCAACCATAGAAAGCTCATTGGAAACTTTAAGTAATGAATTACAATTCCTGGATAAGCACGACGACTTTGAAACCACACTGATCATTTTTCAAAATGACTTTGGTGATTTCAACGAGTATCTTGACCTGGTTGAAATAGCTGAAACGTTGAACTCAAAGCTTGGCTATGATGGCGTCTATCAGATAGCGAGCTTTCACCCGGCTTATTTATTTGAAGGTTCTGAAGAGGATGATCCGGCTAATTATACTAACCGGTCTGTCTACCCGATGCTTCACATTCTGCGTGAAGAAAGTATTACCCTTGCTGTTGAACTTTACCCGGACACTGAAGCGATCCCAAAGCGGAATATAGAATACGCTAAGGAAAAAGGGCTGAAGCATATGCAACTTCTTCGAGCCGCATGTTTTAACGTTTAGTCCGTTTACCTTCTTATATGAATTTTCGCAATTAACGATTCTTGATTGTCTTCGTAGCTTTACCTCCACCCCTGTTTTATCGTCACTCCAAAATCGAAAAAAAACTTGATTCGCGTGTCTCTGACCACGAACAACTTCCTTCCATCTACTAAGCTGCGCTTAGGTCGGCGCTACAAAAGAAAAAATAGGAGCACTCATCTGTTACAGACATTTCGCTCCTCTGGAGCTTGAGTCCGTGTATCAATACAAATTAATTCCTCACCATCCATAACGACTGTCCCACTTCTCATGTCCCACACGACGCTAGGCATATCGCAATTCTCGAATGAGTTTTTGAAATCGCTATTCGACATTCGTTATTCGTTCCGTAAAAAAAGCGGGATCTCGCTGTGTTCGTTATTCGTTCCCGCAAAAAAGCGGGATCTCGCAGTGCTCGATATTCGTTATTAAAAAAAGGCCCCGTCTCCGGGGCCTTTTATTTTGTAAAATGATTTACTTCTAATTCATTACCGTAATTTTTTGTGACAATATTCCTTTCGTAGTCTGTACCTGCAACACATAAATTCCAGGCGCCCAACCAGAAACATCTAAAGTGGATTTAAATTGACTGTCAGTGACAGGATCAAAATCCCGATTAAGCACCACTTCACCCGAAAGATCAACTATCCTCATTCCAATCACATGACTTTCTTTCGTCTGACGAACCACTACATTCAACTGATCACTTACCGGATTAGGAGAAATAAATAATTCGGGCAGATCGGGCATTTCCATTGTTGCATTGACAGCTTCTTCCTGTCCTTCAATTAATACACCATCCTCAGGAGATATTGTACTTGCTGCACCGACAGAATTAAACGATATGCCATTGAATACACAAATAGTAAATGTTCCGGTAGCGCCGTCGATTCCCCAGACACGCACCCATATGGTCATATTGGCTGTGCCTGTAAGATTGATCACCGGCATGGCGGATCCATTTCCATTGTCGTTGTTATCCTCACATGTGATGACGGACAGGATACCGCATTGTGTACCTGTATATACTTCCATCACTGCATTCGCAAGGCTGCCTGATGCTGTGCGGATCGTTACAGTCGGATTCAATACGTTTGGCATGGTGAATTTGAACCACACATCTTTATAAGCGGTTGTACTACATCCTCCAACCGGTGGGGGAATACTTGAAGTAGCATCCACATTCGAAGCAAACGTCGGATCACACGTGGTCCCGACAGTAAGCAATGTAGCACTAGCACAATCATCATTTAAAGCACCGCCCGTCCCCGTTGTTGTAAACGTTGATGAAGAAGACCAGTTACTGAATTGCC
>JBDSPM010000023.1:0-5388 GCA_039930325.1 Saprospiraceae bacterium | reverse complement strand
ATTGAAAAAAGTGCATTTGAGAAAAATGACCTGAACCTGCTCTTGAGTGAGGTCTTAACGGATATGGAGGCAGCGATCGAAGAAAAAAATGCGAAGGTGACTGTGGATCCACTGCCATCTCTTTATGTCAATCCATCCCTGATCCGGCCTTTATTTTCCAACCTTATTCACAATGCATTGAAATATTCAAAACCTCATGTCGTGCCTGAAATAAAGATATACACTGACAGCATGCCAGGAAGCATAAATGGCAACACTAACATTGATCCATATTGCAGAATTTTCGTTGAAGATAACGGCATTGGGTTTGATCAGAAATATGCAGAGCAGATCTTCGAAATGTTCAAGCGTCTGCATCATCAGGATGAATATGAAGGAACAGGTATAGGCCTTGCATTTTGCAAAAAAATAGTGGAGCAACACGAAGGATTTATTTCTGCACGAAGCACTGTGGACCAAGGCTCTACTTTCATCGTGTCACTTCCCACACGCAAAAATGTGAAGAAGGAAAAAGAATTGCAAACCGTCAGGATTTGAATCGCTGATTTGATCAGTGGATGAACATCTTTGCCAACTTTACAATTTCACTTCCATGATAAATATGTGTTCCCTGTTTCAGGGTTTGGGCTGCCTGGACCATGGCTTTAGCTACATCATCTGCATCAATCGGGGCTATATCACCAAGGATCGAACCGGAAAATCGCTGTAAGCCTTTTCCAAGCATACCGGCAATTAGTTCTGCGGGTCGCTGGTCCTCACGATTTCCTAACAGAACTGATGGTCTCATGATATGAATGCCCCAATATGGCAATCGTCTCACATCTCCCTCCAATGCTCCCTTGACCTTTAAATAATATATTAATGAACGGCTATCCGAGCCAATACTCGAAACAAAAATCAACTGATTCATACCCTGCAGCGAACCTGTCTTGGCAATACTAAAAATGAGGTCATGATCCACAGCATAAAAGGCTTCCCTGCTGCCTGCTTTTTTCATCGTAGTCCCAAGGCAAATAAACAAGTCATCGCCTCTCATCAGGTGCCGGTAATTGTCAGGTTGACTCAAATCCACCTCGTAGTGAATTAATTTTGGGTGTGTAGCCATCAGCGGAGACCGCCCTATTGAAATCACTTTTTCATACGCCTGGTGAACCAGCAAACGCCTCAGGCAGCAATTCCCGATCAGACCGGTAGCTCCAAAAAGCACGGCAACTTTGTGATGTCGTTGTATTTCAACTCCGGATAAGGAGATGTCTAAAAGCTGGTTCGACATGTAAGCTCAATAAGCTACTTTCCTGGTATAATATGAAACACTGTAGCCGCCCCATATGCCTAATCCCCCATGAATGTTAGATTGTAGCCGGGTATAGCTTGAAAAAGGACCTTGGTTAGCATTGCTGAATTCTAACGTATTCCAAAAATCAAAATGTGCTTCATCCATATTGCACCATTTTATAGTCATGGAATCACCTACAAAATACAAACCAAATTTGTCAGGATCAACATTACTTTCTGTAGTCTTCGGATTAAATAATTGAAATTCAAATGTCTTGCCGTCAAAAAATAAATCTTCCACTACACTTGAAAAGGAAGTCCGGAGCGGCCCGCCATTAGTAGCTCCGAAATATTTGTAAAAATTTCTAACCCCCGGCGGATCAGAAATGCTGCATCGCAATTGAGCAAGACTATCATTGGGTGAGCCTGGAGGGGCTTCAAAATGAATATTTTCCAATGGAACGTGCTTTGGTATATAGGTCGTCGCAGTGATCACTTGGTTTTCAGTTACTATTCGTAAATCATAGGATTTTTCCTGTTGGGGTTGAAGTTGCCCCAGGACATCTAAGTACACGCAGTAATCAATAGCCAGGCTATCCGGGTTAAAACCAAATTGCGCAGCCACCTCCTTTCGCAATTCAGGAGAGAGATCCGATAAACAAATTTCCTGGAGCACGACCTCAAGATCACCATCCTTTATGCTGACATCTGCACCATGAATGAAAGAGCCGGTAAACTGAGCGGGATTCAATGTTCCGTAAAAATCAAATGTTCTGGTAAGAATGACATAAGGCGGGAAAGGATTTTCACCCGCCTCAATATATCCTTCGACTACATATTTCGGTCCATCGGGAGATTTAGGCGGTGTATATTCCTGTTCACATGATGTAAATAGCATCAATGCGATAAGAGCGGTCAGTATACAATTTATGATTCTCATTGCCATTTAAAATTCCAGGTGATCGAAGGGAGTATTGGGAATATCGACACCTTGTAGGCTTTGATCGTCGCATCACCCATCTCAAGGTCAGTTGTGTAATCAGTATAGGTAAAAAAAGTATTCTTCCGGTTGTAAACATTGTATATAGAAAATACCCAGTTGGATTTAAACTTTTTTTGTTCACCACCCTTGGGGATCCATGTTAAAGAAATATCCATCCGGTGATAAGGCTCCAATCGCTGGCTGTTCCTGGGTCCGTAATCAGTTTGCAGATTACTTCCGATGACATATAATCTCTCTACAGGAGTGAAAGTCCTTCCTGTAGCATATATGAATACTAATCCTGCAGTCAATCTTGGGTTGATAGTATAATTCGTCACAAAGGTCATGTCATGCGTCCGGTCATAGGTCGCGGGAAAAACGCGGCCACCTTCAATATCCGGGAATGTTCTATCCGTCCTGCTAAGTGTGTATCCCAGCCATCCATTCAAATCACCTTTATTTTTTCGAATAAAAAATTCAAGTCCATAGGCTTTACCTTTTCCAAATACGAATTCGTCCTCTACCTGGTCTACACTATTATCTACAAAGCTTTCACGATAATCAATCTGATCATGAAGGGATTTGTAATACGCCTCTATGGATGCTTCATAACCGTTATTCTGAAGATTTTGAAAATATCCAAGCGCATACAGCCAGCCGCGCTGTGGCTTCACTATTTCTGAGCTTGGCACCCATACGTCCGCAGGCAATGTGGATGAACTGTTACTTACCAGGTGCAGATATTGTGTAGTTGAAGTGATTCCTCCTTTCAATGATGAGTTCACGCCGAGATTGGTATTGATATATATCCTGGGCTCTATAGAACTATAGGTTTTTACAATTTCTCCCGGGCCATATTTTTTGCTGGTTATTTTTGAAGTGTAGGGTCCTGTTTGCTGGAACAATGTACCTCTCAATCCAAAATTAATTCTGAGCCAGTCATTTAATTTCCAGTCATCCTGAATATACACTCCGAATTCATTTCCAAACTTGGGTTTCGCTGACGAAGTAAATTCAGTTTCTCCTGCATTGCCGGTTACAATATTTGGTGTCAGCCGATGATACGTCCCCTGCAGACCCGTTTTAATCTGGTGATGAGTTGATGGAAAATAATCAAAATCAAACTTGGCACTGACATCCCGTACACCGGAAAAAACATCGAAGTGAAGTTGCTCCTGATCAAAGGAAGCTCTAAATTGATAATCGTTGTAGATAGCAGAAAGATTAAAAAACAACCGATCATTGAAAAGGTGGTTCCATCTCAGCGTTGCTGTGGCATTACCATAAGGAAGCTTGAATTGAATATCACGCTCACGTTGTGCTACTGTCAATACATCACGACCAAAATATCCACTCAGGTACAACCTGTCTTTCTGGGAAAACTGGTAATTGAATTTGGTATTCAGGTCATAGAAAAAATAATTCGTTCCCGCAAAATCTGTTTTTGCAATAAGCGGTTGTGCCAGGTCAAAACCATAAGTGCGCCTCGCGCTGATCAAAAAGCTGCTCCGTTCTTTGACGATAGGCCCTTCAAGCGTAAGACGGGATGATATAAGACCAATCCCTCCTTCTGCTGCAAAATGCTGATTGTTTCCTTCTTTCATTTGTATGTCAAGCACTGAAGAAAGCCTGCCACCGTAGACTGCCGGGATCCCGCCTTTAATCAACGTAGTGTTCTTAATGGCATCCGCATTGAATACACTAAAGAATCCGAGGAAATGCCCACTGTTGTATACCACTGCCTCGTCAAGTAAAACCAGATTCTGATCAGCACCGCCACCGCGGACATAAAACCCTGCACTACCCTCCCCTGCTGAAGATACCCCTGGCAATAATTGAATAGTTTTTAATATATCGACCTCCCCCAACAGCGAAGGCAATACTTTTATTTGTTCAGTAGGCAAACTTACCCTCCCCATGGAAGTGCTCTGCACATTTTCGTCCGCTTCATCCTCTTTATCAGATACCACCACTTCTTTCATTTCAATCCCTGATACAAGCTCAATGTTTACAGTCAGATTGGTATCCAACTCAATATCCCTTATAAGATTCTGATAGCCGAGGTAAGAAAAAACAAACCTGTATTTTCCTTCAGGCAGTGTAATAGAATAAAATCCGTAGGTGTTGGTCAGGGTGCCAATGGTAGGATCCATGTCGAGATGAATATTGGCTCCTATCAGGGTTTCTCCCGATTCTTTGTCTTTAATATATCCGCTCAAAGTATGATTTCCCTGAGCATTGGATATAATCAACCCGAAACAATAAATAAAAGTAGGTAAGCAGCGAAGTAATGTAGTTCTCATATGCTGATTGAGAAACGCTTTTAAAGCCATCTTGTTACAGAATTCCACCAAAGATTCGAAGAAAAATGCAGTTTAAATGTTAACCCCATGCATGTTCGCAATAGGGCCTTTAAACATAACCATACTGCATGCGTTTTTATATTTGTATCTATTGCTAATAGCTACCTCATCATTGGAAAAACGATAAAATAGTAACCTGGAAAAATTTAAAAGATGAAAAAGATAATTATAATTTTTTCACTGTGCCTGATCGGTATGAACCTTATTAAATCGCAGAGCAATTCCATAAAAGATTATCTTGATTCTTATATTGGAACAAATGCTACTCCGTACGTTCAACCCTTAACAGACCTTTTCTCTTCAAATATCAATACCGGTATTTGGGAATGGTCCAATTTTGACAAACATTTTTTCATCCGTGCCAAATTGCAGGCTATGGTATCTTTCCCATCGGAATCCATGAGAACATTCCAGGGAATCACTACAGGCGATTTCACTCCACAACAAACGGTCACTGTTCCAACTATAATCGGCCATTCAAATCAAACAATATTGCAGGGAGACAATAATACTGTTTATGTGTTCCCAGGCGGATATGATTTAAAAAAAATGACACTCGGGACACCCCAGTTTACTGTCGGCGGATTTTTGAATTCGGAAGTAAGCGCTAGATTTTTATCCTTTCCACTTGGACAGGATTTGGGACGAGTGAGGTTTATCGGAATAGGAGCCAGGCACTCAATTACAGGCTACTTCGAAAATTCTACTTTCGATGTTTCAGTAGGTTATTTCTACCACCATATCACTTCGGGTACATACCTGGATAGC
>JBDSPM010000022.1:0-10400 GCA_039930325.1 Saprospiraceae bacterium | reverse complement strand
CGTGAATTTCCATGCCTCATCCTGATCCCGAATTAATATTTACGTGGAATGGCATATCGATTTGCCAACAAAAGGATGTATTTAAAATCGGGACAGATGCCCTTTTATTAGGTGCATGGATCCCTAAAATCATCTGTAGTCCGAGTCGTATTCTTGATGTGGGCACAGGTACCGGAATTATTACACTGATGATGGCTCAATATTTTACAGATGCCAGCATGACCGGAATTGATACAGACATGGCAGCAGTTTCTTTATCTGCATTTAATTTTCAACATTCAAATTGGGCAGAAAGATTAATTGCAAAACAGGAAAATATACTTGAACATCCTGCAGCGATGAGGCAGACCTATGATCTGATCGTATCTAATCCACCGTTTTATTTCAATAAATTAAATGCCGGGAGTGAAATAAAATCAAAAGCAAAACATGCTGATGCTTCAGTTGACCAATGGATAGAAGGCATATTGTTAAGATTACATTCTTCCGGTCATGTTTGCGTGATAGTTCCTTTCCATGCTGCGTATGATTGGATCAGGGCTGCGAATAACCATGGGATGTACTGCCTGGACCGGTTAAATGTTTATTCTTTTATTGATGATACAGAACCTGTCAGGACATTGCTGCATTTTCATGCTGAACTTAATTTTTCCAAGGTTTCCCGACTTATTATTTATACGGAAGAAAGCAATTACACCCAAGAATATATAGACATGGTGAAAATAGTACCCGGCAGAGGTAAATAGACTAAAATCAAAAGCAACAGCTGCTCCTGATCAAGAAAAAGGAAGAATAAAAAAAGGTGACACTGAAAACAGTGATCACCTTTTAGTTCTGAGCCATCGTATCGTGTGTGGACTCTTCGATGATTTTCCTTGCAAGTATCAGAATGGTATCATCCTCCAGGCTTACGATCCCACCATCGGGTCCCGGTTGAATATGTTGTGATACGATCTGGCCATTTTCATATTTTTTTGCTCCAAAATAATTTCTGATGGTTTGTTCTTCGAGATGGAGCTCATCTGCTATTCTCTTTACACTGCCTGTAGGTAAGGCGTGTTTAATTCTTCGCAATTCTTCAAAAGTGATGTACATACTTCGTGATTAAGAGTGAAAAATAAATTCCCGAATTGTAAGTTAAAAGTAAATTATCAATTGGGAAAATTTATTTACAAAAAAATTACCCTTTGATCCGGGTCAGGGGAATTGGGGTACGTAGATGCCTGAAATAGAACCCTTAAGATCAACTATTAAAAGCAGGAATAGTTGCCGCTAAGATTATCATTGCATGTAAATTTTAATTTCTTCCTAAAGAAGGGAATCTACGTTCACCAGAGGAAGATCAAATGCATCAGCCACACCTTTGTATACTACTTTACCACCGACGATATTGAGGCCTAATCTTAATGCATGATCCTGCCGGCAAGCTTCCTGCCAGCCTTTGTCAGCCAAACGTAAAGCATAGGGAAGGGTGGCATTTGTGAGAGCTATCGTAGAGGTATAGGGTACTGCGCCGGGCATATTAGCTACACAATAATGCACTACACCATCGATGACAAAGATTGGATCTTCATGGGTTGTAGGCCTGCAAGTCTCGATGCAACCTCCCTGATCTACAGCAACATCTACCATTACTGTACCAGGACGCATTTCCTTGAGCATATCACGGGTGATCAACATAGGTGCTTTTGCTCCGGGAATAAGGACAGCTCCAATGATCAGTTCATGTGTTTTTATAAGTTCGCGAATATTAACCTCATTAGAATACATGGTGATCACATTTGGAGGCATGATGTCTTCAAGGTATCTCAAGCGGTTCAGGTTGACATCCAGAATGGTTACTTGTGCCCCAAGACCGGCTGCCATCTTTGCGGCCTGGGCACCTACGATGCCTCCTCCGAGAATGAGAACTCTAGCGGGTGCCACTCCCGGAACTCCGCCAAGTAATACACCGCGGCCACCCTCGGGTTTTTCAAGAAATTTGGCACCTTCCTGAACAGCCATACGGCCGGCTACTTCGGACATGGGCACCAAAAGTGGAAGTGATTTATCCGGGAGCTCTACAGTTTCGTAGGCGAGACATATCGATTCGTTTTGGATCATGGCCTGCGTGAGGGGCTCATAAGAAGCAAAATGGAAATAGGTAAAAAGGAGCTGATCTTTTTTGATCAGTGGGTACTCCACATCGATGGGTTCTTTTACTTTGATGATCATATCGCCGATCCCATAGACATCTTCGATCGTCTGCAGGATAATAGCTCCGCGGTCTTCATAGGCAGAATCTTCAAAACCACTGTTGACTCCTGCGTTATGCTGTACGTATACATTATGCCCTCTTTTGGTTAACTCCAGAGCCCCGGCGGGAGTTAAAGCAACCCTGTTTTCGTTTGTTTTAATTTCTTTAGGAACACCTATGACCATGGTAAGGGATTTTAGATTGACGATTTTGGATTAACAATTTTGGATTGACGATGGTTGGTGAGCTGCGGTTGGTGAGCTGTAGCACAAGGTTGAGTAATAGAAGGTCGAACCATAGCACGAGGTTGAGTTAAAGCTGGTTGAACCATTGGATTGACGATTTTTTGGATTGACGAATTTGAATTGGGTGGCTAAAGGTAAAATGAATTTGGAATTTCCTGACAGCTTTCAGATGGAGAGGGTCTGGGGCGAAGATTAAATTTTAAGTACATATTAGTTCAAAAAATGATTCGAAAATGGAATCGACTTTCCAGCTATAAGTACGAGAAATATCAGCAAGTTATGACCTCGTGGCACGAGTACTCGTGCCACCACGTAATTTGAGGCAAAAAAAAAGCCCACTCCTGTGAGCGGGCTTAAGGTTAACTAAAACTAAGATCACACTTCTTATCTGGAATCACGCCGCAGGCGTGACGGGGAGATGCGGAAAAAGGGGCCCATGACGTTTCATGAGCCACTGCGATTATCCATTAAAAAACCAAAACTTATTGGGTCAAATATAAACATATTAAATTTATTTATTATATGTAAATGACTTTTTATCAGGAAAAAAGATAAATTAAATTTTTATAATATGTTTTAGACTGAAAATGACGAAGATAGAGTTAACCTCAAAATGCTTAAAGAGGCATATTTTTCATCAGCTGAATAGCAGAGAGGCCTTTTTCACCTAGATCGAGTGAAAAATCATTGACATAAAGTTTGATATGATTCATCATTACCGCTTCATCCATCGCCTGTGAGTATGTACGGACATAAGGCATGACCTGCTCAGGATGTTGATATGCATAAAGAATGCTATTGGAAATCAAAATTTCTAAAACTGATCTGGTTTCATCAGAAATGCGGTCAGCGGCGAATATTCCGCCTAAAGGAATAGGTAAACGTGTTTTGGTTTCCCAAGCTTCTCCTAAGTCAAGGATTTTAACCAGGCCAAGCGATTCGTAAGTGAACCTGTTTTCATGGATGATCACGCCTGCCGCTGCCTGATCGTCCAGAAGCAAATGTTCGATCTCATTAAAGACCACAAATTTCTTGTTTGTGCAGCCTGGATAAAAGAGATTAAAAAGAAGATGCGCTGTGGTCCATTTTCCGGGGAGCAACACAGGGCCATTTAATATCTCGTCTTTGGTCTTTTTTTCTTTCGCAAGTAAGATTGGTCCGCATCCATTGCCCAGAGCAGCTCCGGATCGAAGCAAGGTGTATTGATCAGCAAGCGATAATGACCTGTGAAAGCTCATCTTGGTAATGTCAAGACGAGAAGCTGCCGCCCATTCATTAAGCGTCTCTACATCTGCCATTATGGTGGTGAACGTGTATCCTTTCGTGTCGATCCATCCATTGACGAGCGCCGCGAACATGAATGTATCATTAGGACAAGGAGATAAACCAAGTGTGAGATTCATCGGGAATAGTGAAAATTTCTAACTTGCGATATGGCTAAATCTGATCTTGAAATCATTTATGAAGATAACCACCTGATAGCCATAAACAAGCCGAATGGCCTTCTCGTTCACACAGATGATACGGGAGACACAAGTCTTGAAGATATATTGAGAGAGTATATCAGGGAGAAATATAATAAACCAGGGAACGTCTTCTTGCAATCCTGCCACCGGCTTGACAGGCCAGTGAGCGGTGTCCTGATCTTTGCTAAAACATCCAAAGGAAAGGACCGGATGAGGCAATTATTCACTGAACGAAAGGTGGATAAAACCTATCTCGCATTGGTCACAAAATGTCCTGATCCATTTGAAGGGGATTTACAAAACTGGATGTATAAAGACCGGAATAAAAATATCGTAGAGGTAGTGAAAGGCGAGCGAGTAGGTGCTGTGAAAGCAAGAACCGTATACACCACATTGGGTAAAATAGATCGCAATTACCTGGTAAGGCTCAAACCTGTCACCGGAAAATCGCATCAGCTCAGAGTCCATATGAGTTTTATAGGCAGTCCCATCTTAGGTGATGTGAAATATGGAGGGGCTACCATACATGATCCGAATGCGTTTATGCTGCATTGCCGCAAGATGGAATTTGTACATCCTATTCAAAAAATTCCTATTGTTTTAAAGGCGGAGCTGCCGGAACTGGTGTGGTGGAGGAACTATAAAGATGAAATAACTACGCTTGAAGAGCAGGGATAGGGATTATCCTTTACCTTTGTGGTGAGTGAGAGTCATACGTCCAGCTCCTTTCGAACTCCCCCAGGGCAGAAATGCAGCAAGGGTAGAAAGTTGAGCGGAGCGTTATGATTTCTCACTTTTTCATTTCTTAAATTTACGGTATGAAATTTTTTATTGACACAGCTAACCTGGAGCAAATCAAAGAGGCCAATGATCTGGGTATACTTGATGGAGTGACCACCAACCCATCCCTGATGGCTAAAGAGGGCATAACCGGCGATACCCATATTCAAAATCATTATCGCTCGATTTGTGCCATTGTGGATGGCGATGTAAGCGCAGAAGTAATTTCCACGGATTTCGATGGAATGGTTGCAGAAGGAAAGATACTGGCAGACCTGGCATCAAATATTGTGGTCAAGGTGCCCATGATCAAGGATGGTGTGAAAGCTTTGAAGTGGTTCAAAGATCATGGCATCCGTACGAATTGTACACTGATCTTTTCAACCGGGCAAGCTATTCTCGCTGCCAAAGCAGGTGCGAATTATATGTCTCCTTTTATCGGCAGGATCGATGATATGAACTGGGATGGCATGAAACTGATCAACGAGATATCAGAAGTCTATACCAAACAGGGATATGATACTCAGATCCTGGCAGCTTCCATCAGAACTTCACGTCACATCATCGAAGCTGCCAAAGCAGGAGCAAATGTGGTGACTTGTCCACTGTCAGCTATGCTTGGATTGTTGTATCATCCGTTGACGGATTTGGGCCTTGAGAAATTTTTGCAGGATCATAGGAAGGCTGAAGGGAAGTGAGATGTTTAAGCGTTTAACTGTTTAACTGTTTAAGAAAACGCTATTTGAGCTTTAGTTGGGATGGAGTCATCTCATCTGATGCTGTCAGTAGTTATGCTAATATTTGCCGTATTCAATTCCGAACATTAAATTCCTATTCCTTACTATACATTAATTCAGTTTAACAGCCTTTTGTATGCTGATGTTTCCGTTTGAAATCAATTGACAATAGATAATCCCCTGTAACGCCTGAAAATTCCTTACATTAATATTTTCTACTTGTTCTCCTTGGGTATAAATCTTTTCGAGCTCGAAAAATTCTATTCCGTTTATATCATAGAGCCTAAATATAATAGTCTCTTTATGATCCAAATAAAACCTGAGTTGGAATGAAGTTTGAAATGGATTAGGTTCTATCTGAAATTGTATATCGTTATTCACGCTAGCCGGTATTTCAACTATTTTTAATTTTATAGGTGTTGGAGTTATATCATTATTTATGTAAAATTCCGGAGACATATAGTCATCAGCCAACAAAATTAAATCCTTTAAAAAACCTGATATTTTCGGAATCAAAACCAAGTTGAATAATTTGCTTCCTGGCGATACATCGAAAGAAGGTGATTCAATCCAACTCAAGCGCAGAGAGCCATTCTTGTCTAAAAAGTAATTTTCTTCAGAGACAGGTACTATTCCAGGCAGTATTTGTAGGAGTTCAAAATGTCTGAGATCCAATGCAAGCTGAAATCCTGTCATTCTTGTTTCAGCACCAATTGATACCGTGAGGGTTAATGGTTGGCCTTCAATAATCCTTTGGTCATTAACTAAAAAAGGAATGTAAGAACTGCTTCTATTTACAATTTTAGGATTAGATGCATTGAGGCTGACATTTCCATTGAGATCGCCAATTTTGATTCCGAAAAAATTAGCTTCCTGATCATCATTGCTGAGACGTTCAAAGTTTTTGATTTCCTGAAAAGTGCCTAAATCCTTACCTGTAAAATCCTGTGACGAAACTCCAAATCTCCAACTGGTATTTTGTGGAAATGCAGTATACTTTCCGAGAATAAACTTCTGTAATTCAATAAGATCCACTACGGAAATACTTCCGCTTCGATTAATATCAGCAGCTACATATTGATCCAATGTCTTAAAGGGTTCAATACCGAGCAGATGCTTTTGCATCCAGATGAGATCAAGCGTGCTGATACCATTTCGGACATCATCATTCTTAAATCCCTTCAGAAAATATCCTTTGTCCCGGACAAGATGTTCATATACATATGAGCCATTTTCTTTAGTGATCCTACTTTCTTTTTCTTCAAATAAAGCATCTGGGGATAATTGAATAATTACATTATTTATGGGTTGGTCTCTTATAGTAGTGACAATTCCATGGATGACAGGCTCTTTTTTTGAAGGAGAAATGCAACCCGCATAAATACGGATCTCATCAAGATCCCATACCGAAACATCTGCATGCCGGAACGCAGGACAATAGGGCAATAATTCAATCTGAAAATCAGTAACACTATCGATTTTGAATATTGGAATATCAGTAAAATCGAATTTTTGGAGCGTCCAGTCCAAATGGGTAGGTATAATCTTTCTTCTATAAATCTCGGTTCCGTTTTTCAGGATTCTCATTCCAAAATAATAAGGAAAGTTATTGATCCCGCCCGGGCCATTGATCCAGGCATAATCCAACGGACCCTTTTCATAAAACTCAAATCCCGTCAATTGAACCATCGAATCTGATGCAGGATCAATTGTAAACTTAATAATGACAGATGCATCATTACCGGCATCATACCCGCAAGAGTCAAAAACAGTAATGCACATTGCAGGTGATCCATTTATACCTATTGTACAGGAGTGTTTTTCAGGAAAAACTCTTGTTAAAAGGTCAGCTGAGATTTCTGCGCAAGACAAGAGATTTGGATATGCAGGAGTAAATTCCGAATAGTCCATATGTGAGCCATTGGCCATCACAGATTCACAGGCATCGAGACTATACGTAATCACAGGAGTGCAGTGAATTACAGTCAAATTCAGCGTCCGAATAGACAAACAACCATCTTCATTAGGAAAAGTGTCAATATAAATCCCCGACTGCGTATAACCCTCCATTGTGTCACCGTAACAAATAGAACTCTCAATCGTGTCTCTGAAATGAAGAATTACAGTGAGCTGAAGTGTGCGTATGCTGTCACAACCCTTAATCGTTAAAAATGTGTCGACATACATACCGGATTCTTCATATCCCTCATATGATTCACCTTCACAAACAGAAGCGAGGAAAGTTCTGTGTACAGCGGAATCTACAATGATGGTATCGTAGTAAACCGTAAATGAATTATTCACCTCAAGCCAATAGATTCCGGGCTTTGTAATCGTTTTTACAGTATCTGTAGTGCCGTCATACCAAATATAGCTTTGTGGACAATCCAATGAAGAATTCAAATCAATAGCCAATCGCAGAGAGTCTCCAAAACAAATAGTGGTATCTTTTGGAATTGTGATATTGGGACAAAAAGAGTAAGGTGCTGGATTGGGTAATCCATACGTTGACAAAGTTCCTGACGTGAGATACAGACCTCCTTCTTCATACTGGCATGAAGAACTGATGAGATTAGGCGAATGGAAAACACCCACAAAATTCCGAAACCGTCTTGCCAGATATATTTTTTTATCAGGCCCCATCTGAAGAGATCCAAATTCTTCAGATACACCAGGATATGATGCGACAGTGTGTACTTGAGGAGGATTTTCAAGAAAACTCACCTGACGAACAAAATTCGAATCGGAAATTTCAGAAAAGCCTGCCAGGTATACTAAACTGTCATTCGGAGAAAATTCAATTCCATACACATTCTGATCATCAATAAGAGGCTGGAGATTATTGTAATTTGTAAGCATTCCGGTAGCAGCATCAAAATCAAACATTTCACAAATACCCTTATAGGTAATAGCGCTTACAATTTTAAGGCCATTATGAGAACTATGTATTTGCCCCGGAAATGATCCTTCGCCTGTGGGCTGATATATTGATCCAATTGAAGAGATGACAGGATTCGCAGACAAGCCGGTCTCAGTAATTAAATATGCATAGAACTCATTTGTATTAACTTTGTGCGAAAGAATCCAGATGTCCTTTCCATTTGAATGCAATATCGCTGTGAGCATTTCATTTGAAAAATCAAGTAAAAGCGTATTTTTTGTGGCAGCAATCACATCACCGTATCCATCATTAAGGAACATATCAACAACAGAAAACTGCAAGCCACTAAATGGAATGAAATCTCCGGTAGTAAACACATAATATTTATTTTGAGAATCCGGAATTGGGACGATCAGGGCAGCCTGTGATGACGATTCTCCTCCTAACAACCCAAAACCATTGGGCATCACTTCATGGCTTTTGTCCCAAACAGTGTCGCCATCGGTATAAAAAAGTAAGGTACCCTGGTTATCAGAAATTGAAGCATTGCCTTCAAGTGTATACAATTCACTTTCAAAAGGAGTTGGCGGCGCGGTATTAAAATCCAGACCTGCATGATGTCCAAAGGCCCAAACATTATTTTGCGTTTGAGCAGCCAGGTCAAATTGGGAAGCTAATAAGAATGAGGGTAAAAATAATAATCCTAGAAATCGCATATCATAAAAATATTGAGTAGGAAAATTGCAACTAAAAGAAAGTTTTTAAAGGTAATAAGAATCCGATTCTCTGAATGATGCCGAAGGTATAATTTTCTAAACTCTGTTGTCTTTCCACTAAGCATTCCTAAGATGCAGCTTGTTTTGCAGCTTCTAATTTTTGCATAGAATCTTCATAGGCGAGGATATCACGGTTGATGGCAATGGAAGCATTCAACTCATAGCCGAGGAGGATGATGAATGAATTGATCTGCAGCCACACCAGGATGAGGATCAGGGCACCAATGGAACCATAGATTTGATTGTAATTGGAGAAATTCTCAACATAAATCGCGAAACCGAATGAACTGATCACGGAAAGAATAGTAGCCAACGTAGCTCCGGGAGAGAATAATTTTTCTTTGTTTTTATAAGCCGGCCCGAAGGTGTAGGTAATAGTAATGGAAATATAATAGATAACAAATACACCCAACCAGCGAATAAAATTGAAGAAATGATAATTTTCAATGCTGACACCGGTAAATGCAAGGAGTTTAAAGAGAAGTGGTCTGCCCACGATGATAATGGCGAGTGAGCCAATAAACAGTACACCTAACAATAAGGTAAGCCATAACGCCCGCCACCTTTGCTGAAACGTGTTTTGCTTTTTATAGGTCATCTCGTAGCTCTTATGAAAACCTTTCACCATCGACAGCACACCATTGGAAGCAAATACCAGGGCTAATATTAAACTTATACTTAACAATCCTCCCCGTCCTGTTTGTGTCATTTCGGTGATGATGTTGTCAATATAAGTTGCCATCTGTAATGGTAACATATTGATATAGCTTTTTCTAAATGTAATAACCATGTCTTCAATGGGAAAATAGGGCAGAAGCGCTAACAACACCAGCAGTCCGGGAAAGATGGAAAGAAAAAAACAGTAGGCCATTGAATTAGATCTTGTCACTATATCATCTCGCATGATTTCTTTCCAGAGATATTTCAGGACGATCGCTATGGGTATGCCTTTGAAACCAGGTAAGGTTTGCCTATGCAAATAGGCTTTGAATGATTTTAGATTATTCGTCCAAAAAGCCATACGTGTTAAAAATAAGGTTGCAAAGATTGTTTGATGAAAGACGGCGCATTAATTCTTTTCTGGCTTGAGGCATCTAAGAAACAGAGTTGGACCAACGCTCCATTGAGTAAAATACCGGATTCGTTGCGAATTTCGTATCGAAATCGTATATCTCTTTCCGGGAGGCTTGGGACCGTGGTCTGAATCGTAAGTAAATCATCGTACTTCGCAGGCCTGAGAAATCGTACCTGCATATTCATCACAGGCATCCAGATGTTG
>JBDSPM010000021.1:0-3236 GCA_039930325.1 Saprospiraceae bacterium | reverse complement strand
AGACCGGAACACCATCCATCAGAATAAGATTCTGATCATTTGCGCCTCCTCTTACGTGTATTCCACCCACACCATCCGTACCGGTGTGGATACCAGGAATAAAATCTGCCACCCGGTATAAATCACTTGCGCCGCCTAACTGGATATTGCTCTGCAGATCAGCAATAGAAATCCGTTCAGTAGCTGGTGCCTCATTGCTGTATTCTCCTTTCAGGTTTCCATGCACCACTACTTCAGGAAGTATCCCAATGGGGTGCATGCGAAAATGGATATATTGATTCTTATCCAGTACAAATAATTTATTTTGAGAAGCATATCCCGCATATCCTGTGAATATCCTGATCATTCCTTCCGCAACATTCAAACTGTAAAAGCCATAATTATTCGTTGTTGTACTTTTTCCTGATGAGGCTTCATAGACATAAGCATAGATCAAGGGTTCGCCTGAAACAGAATCCGTTACAACACCACTGATAGAATATTTGGTTAACGGAGTATCAATTTTGTACAGGACTAATTGGTTCTCTACAAATCGATAGCTCAGGCGGCTTCCTCTCAGAACTTGCTGAATGACTTGTTCGAGGGTCTGATTTTTCAAATGAAGTGTAACCGCAGGAAGTTCTTCGATAAGATTTTGATTATAGATAATATTGACGCCGGATTGAAGGCTCAGCGCAACAAGGAATTCATCTGGTGGTTTATTGTCTGCATCTATAACCAGCTTACGATCCTGGCTTTTCAGCTGAAATACCACCATGATCATTAGTACGCTCCATATGGCTATCCGTGGTCTGGTCATCACTCTATATACGCTTCAAACGACTGAAACAGGTAAAATAACCCCTGACTTTACGTAATGAATAAAAATAAAGATAAGTTCAGGAATTGACCGGCGTCAGCCCCAAACGCTTTCCTTCAGCCAGCATAAAGGAAAAAGCCTCCTGGAAATCATTTGCCAGCTCACCTTCAAGAATGGCTTCACGGATAGCTGTTTTTATAATTCCTACTTCTCTTCCCGGCTTGATCCCGAAAGTAGCCATGATGATCTGCCCATCAATCGGAGGCTGCCAGTTGCGAATATGGTCCTGCTCTTCCACATCTTTGAGGCGCTCCATTACGATGCCATAGTTGCCAAGATAGCGCGACACCCGTTCTGGATTTTTTGAAGTGATATCCGCTTTGCAAAGAGTCATCAGGTCCTCCAGGTTATCCCCGGCATCATATAGCAATCTTCGTACAGCTGCATCCGTGATCTCTTCCTGAATCAATGCAATAGGCCTTAAATGAAGTCGCACTAACTTCTGCACGTATTTCATTTTTTCATCCATCGGCAATTTCATGCGACGAAATATCCGCGGCACCATGCTTGCTCCAAGGCCTTCATGCCCGTGAAAGGTCCATCCATGGCCTACTTCAAATCTTTTGGTTAGCGGCTTGGCTATATCATGCAGTATCGCAGCCCAACGAAGCCACAAGTAATCGGTTGTTACCGAAATATTATCAAGCACCTGAAGCGTATGGTAGAAGTTATCCTTGTGACCATATCCTTCTATCTGATCAACTCCTTTGAGCGCTGTCATTTCAGGAAATATCCGCTGCAATATCCCTGCTCTATCCATCAAATTGAATCCTACAGAAGGAACATTCGATAAAATAATTTTATTCAATTCAGTAGTGATGCGTTCCATTGAAACGATTTCCAGCCGGTCACCCATAGATGTGATAGCGGCAAATGTCACAGTATCGATTGTGAATGACAATTCTGATGCAAAACGAATAGCTCGCATAATTCGGAGTGGATCATCAGAAAAGGTCTGCACAGGATCAAGCGGAGTAACTATTCTTTTTAATTCAATATCCCCTGCACCATCGAAAGGATCGATAACCGTGTACGCATCATCACCCTGAAGTTTTAATGCAAGCGTATTGATCGTAAAATCTCTTCGAAGCTGATCGTCATAAAGGGTCCCTTCTTCTACATCAGGTTTCCGGCTGTGTTGCTGATAAGATTCTTTACGGGCTCCGACAAATTCAAGCTCCAGATCTTTATAGCGAAACATCGCAGTTCCGAAATTCTTATATACAGACAAACTATGGGCATCATTCCCTAAAGCAGTGCAAACCTTCTCAGCTAATGCTGTTCCATCTCCCACTGTCACAAAATCGATGTCCTTCGATTGATATCCAAGAATACGATCCCTCACAAAACCACCAACGGCATAAACCTCCTGTTGCATTTGATCCGCAACATCACGGACTACTTCAAATAGCGCCTTCTCTTCTGCTGTAATATCCAATTTCATTATTTAGATGGCCTCTGCCCATTCTGGAGAATAATGATGTTCAATCTGGCTTAGGAGGTCAAACAGAACGATAGGGTTAGATTCAGTCACCAATTGAGATCTGTAATGTTTGATCCCATCAAGTGATTTGAAATAATTCGAATAATGTCTCTTCATTTCCAACACACCTAATTTCTCCCCCTTCCATTCAATAGAATGTTGAAGATGGTTTCTAGCCGCGTCCACTCTTTCATGAAGTGTCGGGGGGGCTAAGATTTCGCCGGTGGCAAGAAAATGTTTAATCTCCCTGAATATCCATGGATATCCTATACTGGCACGGCCAATCATAATACCATCAACACCATACCGATTTTTATATAGAAGCGCTTTTTGAGGAGTATCAATATCACCATTTCCAAATATTGGTATTTTGATACGGGGGTTATTTTTTACTTTTTCAATCATGGTCCAGTCTGCCTCACCTTTGTATAACTGCGCTCTTGTCCTGCCATGAATAGATAATGCTTCAATTCCCACATCCTGCAATCGCTCTGCCACTTCCATAATATTGATGCTGCTTTCATCCCATCCCAATCTCGTTTTAACAGTTACAGGAAGATTGGTAGACTTCACCACTGCAGAGGTAAGCCTCACCATGAGATTGATGTCTTTGAGCACGGCCGCTCCGGCTCCTTTGCAAACCACTTTTTTGACAGGGCATCCGAAATTTATATCCACCAGATCCGGCTGCACAGCGTCCACTATTTTTGCACTCAGTGCCATCGCCTCTTCATCTCCACCAAATATCTGGATGCCTATCGGGCGTTCCCGTTCATAGAATTCTAATTTTTTCCTGCTCTTGATCGCATCACGGATCAGTCCTTCACTGCTGATGAATTCAGTGAATAGCAAATCAGCTCCAAACGATTTGCAAAGCACTCGAAAAGGAGGATC
>JBDSPM010000020.1:0-3431 GCA_039930325.1 Saprospiraceae bacterium | reverse complement strand
AGCCCTGTAGATTAAATTTGAAGGCCATTTTAATGTTTGATGTCTTACCAAAATTTAAGTAACTACCATTTAAAATTCTAATTCCACTATTCGAAAGTGAAAGCATTTCGCTATCACTACCCCAATTATCAGAAACTACAAGTTTGCAATCAAAGCCAATCCCAGAGATGCCCTTTGAGTTAAGAACCGAAACTTATTATTGGTTTGGCCGAATAAAAACAATTATCAATTGCAATGACATGATCAAAATGTAATTTTTCATAGCATTATGTTTTAAAGTTTAACAATAGAATAAGAATATATCGCTCCTGAAGGGGAAATTAATTGAAGCGTATAAACTCCGGCTGGAAACTGTGTGATGTCGATCCGTGTGGCATCTTCCGATAAACGCTTAACTTCTCCCAGGTTGTTCACAATTTGAAGTCTGTCAATCACAATCTCTGCAACATTGTCAATCGAGATATAGTTTTCTGCGGGATTGGGATATACTTTAATCTTAATATGGTAATTTGGATCATAAACTATTGAAGGATTAAGGTTGCAGTTACCGTTGTGTCTCTTATTTGTGTAACTTGTTTTGACACCATCCTTATAGGAGCATAGTAAATATTGTGCTTGTAAGCCACCGAAATATTGCTTCCATAACACCCCCATTATTCCACCAACGCCTTCTATGAACACATAAGGTTCTATAAATGGGAATCCAGAATATAAATCGTTTTCAAACTCAATATACTTGAGGCCATTTACATCATAAGTTGCTACAACCTTAGAATATAAGGGTGCCGATCCCTCATACATGTTACTGATATCGAATGAATCGTTCATTTTTAGAGAAAAATCAAAACTTAACAATTCTGATGTATCCTCTGGATTACCGAAAAATTCTAAGCCTTTGTACCAAACTTTACCAATAGTAGTGTCCTCTCTTAGTAAACCTCCTTCATATATAGACTGATTGGTTTTTACCATAATCTTTTTCCATTGAATCGAATTAATTATGGTGTCATTTTCTACATAAACTGTGTCTAGGCCTCCAAAATCTAAATTATGCCATTCAAATACCCATTCACTAGAGTTAAACCCAAACATTGATTTGTATTGGGCATGAGCGTCAAAACCAATCATTATAATTTGAGTGGATAATAAAATAACAGTATACCAACGCATAGTATTATTATATTTAGCTAATTCATAAGCCCTACTAAAGATATTATTAATCTTCAGTTAGACGAAACAGCAACATATGGTATGGTTCATGTAAAAATTATTGACTTGTCTGGAGGCATACATGATGACAAGGAAGTGGAATATCATCGAATAAAATACGATTAGATCTATCTGCCTTACCACAGGGCATGTATATTATGCAAGTGGAATCTAAGGCTGACTTCTCATTTGGAAGAATATTGAAATGGATTAGTCTTGATAAAACTTTGATAAGGATACTCGAGTTGTTTTTGAAAGTATGGAACCATTATTGCTCACGCTTTCAATCAATTCGTTATTGCAGATTGTATTGCAATACCAATATCAGGCATATTCAAAGGAATCTGAGTATTTTTATACTTATGATAAAACACCTGAGTTCGGTCATCTGTCTTTTTTATTCTTCCTTTCTTTTCAGCCAGGGGACGCTTACCTTCCCGGTCAACAATATCAATGAACTGATCACCAATGGAACTGTGCAGGAAACCCATAGCCAGCTTGATATAGGCTCTATTACAGATGTTTTTGACGGAAATTATCAGACACTGGCCAGAACTGCCGGCATCAATCCTCAAGTGATCACCCTCACGTTTCCATTCAGCGTTTCATTTACAGGCTCAGAAGTTTTGGAAACATATGGTGACGGATGGTGGTCATTAGAAGCTGCAGATTCAGAAATTGAACTGGACTATCAATCCGGATCCTATATTCAACTGGTTTCCATGTCGCCTTTGACAGATGGAGTTATTGATTCAAAATCGTTTTCACCACAATCAAAAAAAATAATAAAGTTAACAGTACACCGCTCCACAGGTGATGATTACGTTCACCTCAATGAATGGAGGCTTATAAATGCATCAGCCCAGGTAGAAATCAATTCCATTTGTGCACGCCCCTCGCAGCTTTGGATGCTCCCCTCCACTGCCCTGGAAGTTTCAGTGTATGGAACTGATCCACTTGGTTTGAATTATCCGATAGCAACAGATATAGATTGGACCGCTGAAAATCCGGACTTGATTTCGGTAGAATCTTCCGGCAGTAAAATTTTGGTTTTATCAAATGATACGCTTGGCACCACTTCGCTTACCCTTCAGTGGCAGGGTATCACTCAATCCATTCCAATTCACATCGTGGACGATTTCAAACCCATCATAGCACCAACACGAATTGTCAAAGTGGCATTGGTTTTAATTGACCCACCGATTGCAGCAGAGGGCGGTTTACGTTTCCATGAACGCTTTGGATGGGATGATCCTGTGCATTTGACGAATGCTGTAATGGATAGCTTCGATATTGCAAGTGAGGGCGCTGTCGATTACCAGGTCGTAGCCACGTATGATGAGCCCATTCTTTATGCAGCTCTCGAAGGAACAGTTATTTCAGTAGACTCGATGTACCGTCTTTTTCTTGAACCAGGTTGGGCTACCTTTCACCATCTCGAACAAACAGGTGGATTTGCATTTGATTACAATGGATTACTGGCAGCACATGACTTCTGTACACAGAGCAATAACAAAGAAATCGATGAAATATGGGTCTATTCCATGCCTTTCACCGGAATGTATGAAAGCCGATTGACAGGTGCAGGTGCATTCTGGTACAATTCACCCCCGCTTGATGGAAACACTTGTGTTGATCAAATTCCAATCATGGGATATAATTACGAAAGAGGTGTGGCAGAAGCTATGCACAGCTTTGGGCACAGAGTGGAAAGTGCTATGGTGCATACGTTCGGAAGGTGGGATTACAATGCCGTCGACAAAAATGATTGGGAAAAATTCGCTTCCTATGACAAGGTTGTTCCAGGCGGAGCCAACATCGGCAATATTCATTACCCGCCTAATGCTACAGGTGATTATGATTATAAAAATCCCACTCCTGTAACTACGTATGCTGATACCTGGCGTCGCTATCCATTTCTTTTCCAGGATCACCGCACGGTTACCTGCAGTGAGTGGGATTGTTCACAGCTTGGATTTATGTCCTGGTGGTATCATCATTTGCCACATTTTACCTGTAAAAATAAAAATGGAATATTGAATAACTGGTGGCCTTATATCGTGGATTATAATGAAGGAAAGGCACTTGAGGTGGCCGATTCTAATTGTTATTGCGATTATGTAGCAAACACTACTTCCGTAAAGAATGTAAACGAGGTATTAACATTTACCCTTTATCCTAATCCTGCAAAAAATAATGCAATCCTGCAATTTAAAGAAAGT
>JBDSPM010000019.1:0-4847 GCA_039930325.1 Saprospiraceae bacterium | reverse complement strand
CGGCATCATCTATGCAGGTGCATCTGTACATACTAATGCATTGTTCAAAACATCCAGATTAGGCGAACGACCACCGGGCGGACGAATTATCATGACCTGCCATGAACGTGAGCCACGTCTGACACATCATCTTCATGCGAGGTTGAAAGGTGAGGCATGTTATTTTGTTTCATATGTTTATTCAAGACAGAGTCCCGAATATTTGCTGATGACGAAGTTTCGAGATGAAGTTTTAATACGAAACAGGTTGGGAAGAGTTTTCATTGAATTATACTATTGGGTATCGCCATTTTTAGTTGCTCATGCTCATGAGGTGCGTTGGCTGGATTCTTTGATAAAACGAATTGCAAAATTTGGAACAAACAGGGTCAGAACATATTATTCAGGAAAAAAATTAAAATAGTTTTGATAAAAATTCCTCCCAAGCTCATTGGCTGGCTATTCGATGTCAGACTGTGGATATTGGTCCTGCTGCTGATAAGATTGGAAAATATTAATTTACCCCCGCTTGATGAGCATGCCTGGCGTCAAACGATCACGCTGGGTGTCGCCCGGAATTATATTGAAATATCTCCTGATTTTTTCAAACCAAGGACCATTATTTGTGATAGCCGTGAAGGCATCATCGCACAGGAATTTCCATTTTTCAATTATTGTATTTCCCTGCTCTGGAGATTATTCGGCCAGGAAAACTGGTGCTACAGGTTATTTAATTTATTAGTTGCCAGTATAGGGTTATTCTATTTTTCAAAAATTGCATGCCGGTTTACAGGCAGGAAAGGTGCATTGTACTCAACGATCATCTTAGGGGTCTCCGTAGCTTTTGTTTATGCCAGGAAAGGTATGCCTGATGTATTCGCTGTATCACTGGTCTTGATAGGAATTGAATTCGGGCTGAAATATCTGGAAGAAAAGGTATTGACGCACCTGATATGGTTCATATCATTTACAGCACTGGGGATGTTGTGCAAAATGCCAGCAGCCTGTGTGATTGGAATGCTTGCGCCTTCATTTTTCTCTTCTGCTGATAAAAAATACAGGATGAACTTATTGGTGGGTGCTACTACTTCAGTTGCAATCATGATGGCATGGTATTTTATTTGGGTTCCCTGGGCAGAGAAATCCTATGGATTTCCTTTGTTTTACCAGGTAAGCTTAAGTGAAGGATTGAAACAAGTGATCCAAATGAAAAATGATACGATTTCAAGATTTTATCCGATCGCATTGACAAGTCGAATTGCATTTTTTTTCTTCCTGATCGGCTTTGGTTTTATGATTTTGAAAAAAGAGAAAAACATGCTGCTTGCATTCAGCGCTTCAACAATTTTGTTGGTGGGTCTTATGTTGAAAGCAGGAGGGACATTCTCAGGACATGAATATTACATTATCCCTTATGTCCCCATGATGGCATTGGTCAGCGGTTATGGCCTGAATAATTTAGTCAAAAATCAATGGTTGCAAATTATCTTCCTTCTCATTATCACCTCAGAAGCCATTTACCTTCACAAACGTGATTTTTTTATTCCTTACGAGAATCAAAAATTTTTGAAGCTCGAAAAAATCACGGATCAATACGTACCAAAAGAGGCGAGGATACTTGTAAACAACCGGGAAGGCTCGCCTATAATGATGTATTTTGCACATCGGCGTGGATGGACGGTAACAGATCGAATGAAAGATTCAACATGGGTGGCTAGTGAATCTACTGTAGGACTGGATTATCTCATCATAGAACGGACGCGTTGGAAGGACACCCTTCTATTTCCGTTGCTGTACGAGGACAATGAGTTTCAGATTTATACAACCAAAAAACATCCTGAATGAACCATCCCATTTATCCGTTTCACCTGGCGATACCTGTTGATGATCTTGAAAAGGCGAGACATTTTTATCATGAAGTGATACTTTGTAAAGAAGGGCGCACGTCAGATCACTGGACTGATTATGATTTATATGGGCATCAGCTGGTCATTCATTACCAGCCGAAAAGCGAGGCAGCAGAATACAGTAATCCCGTCGATGGACATGATGTGCCAATACCGCATTTCGGCGTGGTGCTACCGTGGGATGAGTGGAATTTGCTCACGGAACGGCTGAAAGATGCAGGAATCCAATTCATCATTGAACCTTATATCAGATTCAAAGGCATGGTCGGAGAACAGGCAACCATGTTCTTTAAAGATCCCTGTGGCAATGCACTTGAATTCAAAGCGTTTAAGGACATTAATCAATTGTTTGCAAAGTGACCTTTACAATGGTACGGTTTTAGGTGTTACTTTTGAGCAGTCAATGAACATATTCCGTCTTTTTTTCCTGAACATATGCCTCGAATAGCTTTTCTTATACTTTTTTCATTTGCTTTCCTGCATTTTGCTCACACTCAGGTCAAATCTCAGGTTGAATTCACCAGACAGCCTGAAAAAGAAATTGAGGTCATTCAGGTAACCTGGAGTTCAGCAGATCAACAAGCCTGGGAAAACCTGAATGAAGGAAGACTTGAAATCATGGGGGTGAAAACAGAAATATCTTCAAATTCACTTCCGCTCTCAGCAAAGAATAGTACTGATTTTCAATTTGAATTCAATCAACCGATGGTTATTGAAGTATTGGTGGATGCCGAGGAAATCGCAACATCAGAAAGATTATACTTAAGAAACATTAAAACGCATGAGATCTTGTTTGAGATACCTCATATCAGTCATCATCAGGTACTCACACCAGCTTTTGATCCTGCCTCTACATATATCGAATGGATGGGTGGTGAAAATGCAGCGTACAAAAGTATTTTTACGATTGAAACTATGTATGTGTACGGACCGGCTGCTTCAAGATCCCGTTCGATTGGCTTCAATACAGCTCTGGCTTGTTTTCCCAATGCTGCGTGCAAACAGGATTCGATACTTCGATTGATTTCAAATGCGGCAGTTCGTATAAGGATGGTGATGGATGAAGGAATAGGGTGGTGCTCCGGATCTTTTGTAAATAATACAAGAAATGACAGGTCACCCATGGTCCTGACAGCATATCACTGCACTTTTAATTTCACACCGAATTATGAACTATGGCGATTTGACCTGCAATACAAATCTGATTCCTGTGCTAATCCAGCGACAGAACCTTTAGCCTATTCACTCACCGGATGCGAGCTGAAAGCGTCTGGTCAGGGGTCGGATTTTTTATTAGTCCATCTCAACAATGATGTACCTGTCAATCAGAAAGTAACTTTTGCAGGATGGGATCGTGATACCACCGCCTTGCCGGATACACTCTACCTGGTGCATCATCCAAATGCGGATATCCGGAAATTTTCCACATCAACAACAGGTGCAGTAATAAATGCAAATCAAATAGGTTGGTCAGAAGGATATACTACACCAGGAAAGCATCATTTCAGTTTTAAATTTACAGAAGGTGGTCATCAGCCTGGTTCTTCCGGAGGTCCTATATTTAATCAGGATGGATACCTGGTAGCTCAGCTCCATGGAGGCACTATGGGTTGTGAAGCTGTGAATCATGCTTTTGCAGGCCGATTAGCCAAATCCTGGAATTATGGTCCCACACCTTCTCAGCGCTTAAAAGATTGGTTGGATCCTGATCAGACTGGTGTAGTACGCTTGCCCTCATTAGAAAATATCCGGCAAGATGATTTGATTGATATCCAGGGTTTGGTTACTGATCCTATTGGTCGGCCGGTGAGGAATGTCACGGTTACGATCAGTGGTTCGACGACGCAAACGCTCACAACGGATGATCAGGGCCAGTTTAGCTTGTCGGGGATTAACCGCCAGGGACAGTATACAATCACTCCATCCAAAGATATCAACCAGACAAATGGAATCAATGTGCTTGATCTGATCGCAATACAAAAGCATCTGCTCGCCAGAGATACGTTTGATTTTACCTGGCAATATATTGCTGCAGATGCCACGAATAATCAACTTGTTTCGGTTGGTGACATCGTATTACTCCTGCGAATGTTATTAGGCAAAATCAATCATCTTCCATCCTCATCTTCCTGGAGATTTGATCCCCCTTCGTTGCAACTCGATAGTTTGCCTCCCGGTTCTCAACAAGTTCAATTTACCGGTATTAAAATCGGGGATTTGAATAGCACGGCGAATCCGTCGCAATAGAAACCATTTCTTTTATAGTTACGGTAAGAAAAATTCTAAACTTTTCGGAGGATTCAAACTTCGCCAAGGCAAGCCCTGATGATTCAAACTTGGCACTGGCAAGCTCTGATGATTCAACCTTTGCAGGGGCAAGCCCTCAGGGTTCAAACTTCGCAGGGGCAAGCCCTGCGAGTATACAGATTTTGTATGGGAAGCAATTCAATTCGGATATCTTAGTTTTACAACCGTGAGAAAAATTTCCTTCTTCATCAGCATCTCCATTTTGATGTCGTGCGCTTCAGGCAAATTAATGCTGAATGCACCAGGTGATCCCATCCAGGAGCAGCCTCAAGAGGAACCTGCTTTTACCATATATGCATTGGGGGATGCAGGAGAGATCAATCATCAGTCGAAAGCAGTGCTTGCAGAATTGAATGCAATCACCAGTGATGACCACCAGGAGGGTTTGGTGATATTTCTTGGTGATAATATTTATCCGGCAGGCCTTCCGGCAGAGGATGATCCTGAAGAAAACCAGGAAGGAAAAAATATATTGAGCAGGCAGGTACAGGCCATTAAAAATTACAAGGGGCAAATCATTTTTATACCCGGCAATCATGACTGGAATGAATTCAAAACGGGTGGCCTGGAAGCCGTAAAAAGGGAAGGGGATTTCCTCGATCAGGTTGACCCATCCCATGTCCGCTTTCTTCCAAAAAACGGATGTGGCGGTCC
>JBDSPM010000018.1:0-2898 GCA_039930325.1 Saprospiraceae bacterium | reverse complement strand
CAGAACCCGTAGAAATAAAAATAGATACTTCAAAAGGCCTGATGCAAGAACTGATAGATAAAGTTACTGATCCTTCCTACGAAAGGATTTTTGATACGCTGATGGCCATCACTACTATCATGCCTGACAGTGTCAAATCTAAAATGACACTACCTGCCTTTGCAGATAAAATAAAAGTAAGGCTTACCTCTCCTGCACAGAGCGCCAACTTGATGATAGGTGTCGTTGCCAATTTCGATAGCCCTGAACAACTAAAGGAAATGATGCTGTTTATGGAAACTTTGAATGAAAAACCTGACCTGATATCAGATACTGGTCCGGTAGGCTTTCAGCCAAAATCATTTTTACTTTTTACTGCTGATATGAAGGCCGGGGAGATTAAAGTTGCTCCAATTGATTATGGCGATATGGCATCTCAGTTTGGCATGTCTGGCGACAGCACAGCCAGCGGTGAAAATCTCGGAATGCTTGAAATGATGTTTGGAAATAGCAAAATAAAATCGGTGATTCATGTCCCTGGAGAAGTGTTATCCTGTTCAAATCCTGAGGCCATCCTGACGAAGGACAACCGTGTGCTTTTAGAATACAATTTTATGGATGTAATTCACAAAGGCAGCATTGACGGATTTACAATTCATTTTCAACCCGCGAAATAATCCTGATCAAATTTGACTGACATGTCTTCTGCTGAATACCATTTGATCTAGTGAAATCCTTCCGGGGCCGGTAAATAAGAGTGCAATAAACGGAACCAGGTAAAGAAGGCCAGACTCTTTATCTCCAAGCGGTTCTTGTGCGTTTATTACAAATACGACTATCACCATGGTAATAATAAGCGGTATGAGAATAAACCTCGTTCCAAGGCCTACTACAAGCAAAGCCGAACAAATCAATTCAGCAAAAATGGTCAGTGCCAAAGACATTCGCCCTCCGAGGTGCATAAAATCATAGAACCCTTCCCCCTTCTCACTGAAGGAATTTAGCTTTTGCAATCCATGTGGCAACATCAATAGGCCTGTTCCGGCGCGCAGAAGAAATAATCCCAGATCTACAGCCCAAGTGCGGCTGAGTGGGTTGAATAAATTGGATATAGCTTCCATAGTAGACTCTTTAACGATAATCTGAATGAGGTTGTTTATAACCTGGCATTTAATATTACATATTATATAAATATTTAATATGTTTACATCGAATTATAGTGCCATGATCTTATTCTTATTTCTATTACTGATACTGTTATGTATTGGGGGTGAATATGTCTCAAAAGCATAATACACTTCATTATCATCCGGTGATTAACCCTTTTATTTCATCCAGGTGAGCGATCGTATAATCCGGTTTTTGCTCAAGGTGACATATTTCGTCATTCGGATTGTACCAGCAGGTATGATATCCGAAAGCGGCCGCCCCTTCAATATCGGCAGTCAGGCTGTCACCTACCACTACTACCTCTGAGCAAAATGGGTGTCCAATGACCCGATCCACATATTCGAAATAGGGACGATGTGGTTTCGAATGACCTATCTCTCCGGCAATCACAATCACATCAAATTTTAGATGCCAATCGATCATCTCCAGCCTGGCACGCTGTACCTCTGTCATGCCATTTGTGATGTAACCGATTTTTATTTTGCCTTTAAGCCAGGCCATCATTTCTCCCGCGCCGGGCATCAGGTAGGGCCTCGATCCAAGTCCCCTCAGATATTTTTGTTGCGTTGAGACCGGATCAAGGTTAATCTGCCTGAAATCGAAATATCTTTTAAAGCGTTCATAGACCAGGGTATCCCGGTTGATCAACCCTTGTTCATGCTCCGTCCAGCATTGAATATTAATGCGTTTGTAATCTGAATACATGCCTTCATTCCAATCCAGCCCGTGTGCATTCAATACTTCAGCCAATGCTTCTTCACTGGCTTTGTCAAAATCAAACAATGTATGATCTGCATCAAATAATATCCACTTGTATTTACCCATGACGGCAAAGATACTTTACACCTATCCTTATCTTAGCCCGATGAAGATGTACACGAGCTTATTCTATATGATATCACTCTATGCTTCATGGTCGCCAAATCAGGTGAGCCTTCCCTTGTGTGGAACGGATATTAATCTTTCTATAAGCGGTTTTAAAAATTCTCCTGTCCTCATGTACAATATGCATGATAATGAAAACACGGCGGCCATATCCGGACGAATCATGGCTGTAAAATATGGAGGCCAGTATATGGAACTGGAGCATAGTGGAGACCGGAATATTACTTTTCTCTACGAAACTGATACGATTTCAATTGATCCCAACAGGATATATACCAATACAGGCATCTGGCTTCAATTAGCGAAAAATAATATTGAGGACACATCAGCATTCAACGAAATCGCCATTTGGCGGGATTCGCTTCTATCCATCCTGAACCTTAATTCTAGAACGCTTGTGATAGCTCTTCACAATAATACGAATGAAAATTATAGCTTTTCAAGTTATACATTCGGTGGAGAGTATGCGAAAGAGGCGGATACCACCTACCAGGGTGCAATAAAAGATATGGATGATTTTTATTTTGTCACCGACCCGGGAATTTTTGAAGTTCTTGCCACGGGCAGATATCATGTGGTGCTGCAAGCGAACGAAACCATGACAGATGATGGCAGCCTTTCAGTGTATTGTGCACAAAATGGAATCCGTTATGTCAATATAGAAGCACAACAGGGTCGTCTGCTTCGTCAAATAAAAATGTTGATTTTTGCTTTTCAACATCTTGTCATCAACCGCATTTGATTTTGAGTCCAATTTATCCAGAATATCCTTCTCTGCTCCCTTTTACTCCTCGCCTTCGCCGAAATCTTCCCCGCTTTGATCGATTTCTATCATTTTACTCTTGTTTTTATCCCCATGCCGTG
>JBDSPM010000017.1:0-8488 GCA_039930325.1 Saprospiraceae bacterium | reverse complement strand
CTTTTTTTTTCGTATGCTTTAAAGACTTGATTCGTTTGTTCTTTTGCCTTAAGGATTTCGACATTTATAGAATTGATTTCGGCATTTTTCTCCCACTTCTTGCTGTAGAGATTCAATGTCTTTTCTTCAAGAGTGGTTAATGCTTTCCTTTCAGATTCAGTCATTTCATCTGTAACAAAACTTCGTTTGCTTTTTTCGCTAAATAAAATTCCTTTTGATCTCGTAAAAAGTAATCTGGCTTTACCGAAATAAATCTCTTCATTTCCCTTTTGATAAAGCTGATAGAGCCATTCAACACCATTGTTAATAAGCACCTTGTGTCCATTGATGGATAAGAGTTTTGATGCATCCATTATGATTGGATTTCTAAACAGGTCATTGGCATCCAAGGCAAGCTGAACGTATTCAATCGCTTTCCCCAAATAAGCTGTATCACCGGTAACCATGTATTTTTTTTCAAACAACCGGCTTCTCAAATCAAATAACCTGATAAAACTATTTTCTCTGAAGAGTTGAGACGAAAGAGGTAAGGAATGGTAATCAATATATTCTGGAATAAGTGATTCAATTCCTTTACCAATCACCCATTCGGCGGCAGCCAACGAATCCATTAATAGATACGTTTCTGCCATTGAAGTATAGAGTTTGGCAAATTCCCGACGATTTTGATTTTTATAAAATTCAATACCGTAGTGAATAGCAGCATAATAATGATGAATACTTTGAGGGTAGTTTTTTAGCTTTTTATTGATTTCTCCATAATTCAGCTCAATAACATATTGTTTCTCTATGTATTTTTTATCATTTTTGAGTGAATCCAGAGCAAGTACAGCTTCATTTGCATGCCATTGAGCTAACCCGATTTGGTTTTGATCAAGATATATTTCGCAAAGGTTAAGGTGATTTGAAAAAACACCGTTTTTGTATTGAGTGGAATCTGCAATGTATAATCCTTTTTCATAATAATAAATAGCTTCATCTATTTTATTCTCATCTCGCAGGCTGATACCTATATTTGTATAGAGACGTGACAATAATTCAAATTCATTATAGTGTGTCAGGCTTCGTTCGGTTAACAAATAATAAGACATGCTCTTTTCATGATCACCTAGGCGAGTATAAATATGCCCTAATACATTTTCTACAAACCAACTATTTGAGTCAAGCAATATTGAATCACTCACATTCTGATGGGCTACTAAGTAGTACTTCAAAGCTTCGTTGTAATCCCCTGTGTTTTTTATATAACTCCCCAGGTACATGCAAGTAGATCTTAATTGATCTTTTTCATCCCTGTCCATTTTCCTGAAAGAATGCAACGCCAATTGACTGATGTTTTTCAATTCGTCCAGTTGGTTATTTCGCTGGGCAGAATCAGCTGACGCCTTAATCCATCGGAAATAGGAAATTAAATCATCCTTCTGTAAAAAGTATTCGGAAGAATCCGGAACAACACGATGAGTTGAAGGAGCCAGGGAGCTGATAAAAAAGAGTGAGGCGGCAAAAAATAGTACAGAATACAGGCAAGCTTTCATGTCACGATTCCTTAATAAGGGGATGAAATCGAAGTATGGTAAATATACAATTTTGCATGAACGCCAATTCAACTATTTACTCTATGGATGCTGAGATATAAGCATCCATAATTTAACCTTCCATCAAATCCTGATGTTCAGGATGCATTCTGATATACCTGGCGATATAGGGGCAAAACACTTTAATCTTTACTTCCTGGTCCCTTGCATATTGGAGAGCAAATTGCATCAGGGGAGTGGATAAACCTTTTCCGCGAAAATCTACAGGAACAAATATGTACAAAAGAATTAGTGTTTTGCTATACCAGCGGTAGTCTATATAGGCAATATCATTTTCATAAGGCAGCTCAAACCGATTAGCACTTTCGTTGATAGTAATGGTGTATTTTTCTGTTGGATTCATATCAAAATGGAAAATGGGTTTAAACAAACTGAGGCAATACCTGGTTTATCAGCGATCAATCCTGATTGCCGAGGTAAAATAGTATACATTTAGTAAAAATTACAATCATGCAAAAAGAAGAACTCCTAAAACTTGTGGCCCAACATATGGAATCTAATATCGCTGAGATACACAGTTCCCAGGATGATTACGAAGCTGCTTCAAGCATGGATGAGGGGGAAACAAACGACCCGGAAGATTTTTCACAGAAATCCGAGAAAAAAGAGCTTCAATATCAAATGCAGATTCAGCTGGATCTGGCCAGGAACCACCTGGAGCAACTAAAAGAATTTTCAGGTAAAGAATATACAACTGCTACATCCGGTGCTTTAATAGAAACCGATAAAAACTATTTTTTGCTAGGAGTATCTTTCCCTGCTATTCATGTCATCCAAAAAGAATTGCTTGGCATTTCAACGGAATCACCTGCCTTCTCTGTCATCAATGGAAAAGGACAGGGCGATACTTTCACCCTTGGTAAAAATGAGTTCACAATTCTGAGCATTGCCTGATAGCTAATTTGAACTTAAGCTCTCAGTATCTTTTTTCCTGCCATAAATAAACATCATCAGGCTTGGCAGAACTACCAACAATAACGGTAATGCAATTAAAAAACCACCGATCACCGCAATCGCTAGTGGCTGATTCAATTGCGCTCCGGTTCCAATGCCGAAGGCAATGGGAAGTAAGGCAACGATAGCCCCAAGCGCAGTCATTAGATTCGGACGCAAACGAATGGAGATAGCGTGTACAATCGCTCCTTTGACATGTTCAGATTGTTTCAGGGATTCCCTGAATTGCAGAAATGTGAATATTGCATTTTCCCCGATGATCCCTACGATCATAATCAAACCTGTGTAGCTACCCACATTCAATGGCGTGTGTGTTAAAAATAAAGCGAGGTAACTACCACTGATCCCCAGAAGTGCTACCAGCAATATCACCAGTGAAATGCTGAAATCCCGAAATAAAAACAGGATCAACACAAATACAAGGAGGCTGCTGCTGATTAATATCATTAACAATTCTTTGAACGAGTTTTGTTGGTCGGCATAAGCACCACCATATACAATACTGTAGCCTTTAGGCAGAGAAACTTTTGCTGATACTTCTTTTTGGACATCCCGCATGACGCTTCCCAGATCCCGGTTGTTGAGCCTGGCAGTCACTACACCCATAGATTGTAAATTTTCACGGGCTATTTGAGTGTCTCCTGTATTGAGCCGTATATCTGCGAGCTCAGAAATGGGTTTTAATTTGCCATCAGGTAAAAAGATTTGCATTCGTTTGATATCTTCTACGCTTTGATTGCGGTTGCCCGGATATACCATTCGCAAAGCAGACAATTGCTGCTTTTCAAAAACATTTCCTATAACATTGCCTTCAAGAGCAGTTTGCATTTGGAATTGAAGGCTTGCGGGCGTTATTCCATATTGTGCCAACACCACAGCTTTTGGCTCTATTGAAATAGATGGCCCTGCTATCACGATTCCATCAAATACATCCGCTGTACCGCTTACATTGGATATGGCATCTGCTACCTTGATGGAAAGTGCTTTCAGTGTATTCTGATCGTTTCCGAATATTTTTACCTCCACAGGTTGAACAGAGCTCATCAGATCTCCCAGTATGTCGCCGATCACCTGTCCAAAATCGATTCGAAGGGCGGGCTGTGAAGCTTCGACCTTTGCCCGGATCTCATCAATCACCTCATTCGTAGTCCTTTTGTGATTCTTTTTTAATTGAATTAGGTAATCACCCGTATTCGGTTCCGTTATGAAAAATCCCATCTGAGTTCCTGTTCGCCGTGAATATGCTTCCACTTCAGGAATACCTGTGATGATCTTTTCTGCTTCTGTGAGCATCCGGTCGGTTTCTTCTAATGAAGTCCCCGGCGGTGAAGAATAATCAAGCACAATGCTGCCCTCATCCATCTCTGGTAAAAATCCGGTTTCAAGTTTCGGAAGGATTAAATAAATACTTCCGGCCAGGAATACGAGAAATAAAATACTGATATAAGGACGCCGGATAAAAAATCTCACCCAACGAAGAGGACGCTCCTGATGTTCTTTAACGGACCTCTTCAATTGTTGTTTCGGTGTTGGTGGCTTTGGCATGCGACGGCTAAACAATGCATATATCACAGGCAAACAAATCCAGCTGACAAAAAATGAACACACCAATGTAATAATCATCGTGTCTGTGAGGACCTTAAAATACGCTCCCGCAATGCCTGTCATCAAAGCAAATGGAAGGAAAATAACAATCGTGCTTAGCGATGAACCGACCATGGCAGGAAATAAATACTGTATTGACTTTTGGATTAATGTGGGCACTGGCACTTTCGGATTTTCTTCTTGTGTTCTGTGTATTTGTTCGACCACTACAATGGCATCATCTATGATCAAGCCGATCGCAGCAGCTATTGCACCGAGCGTCATGATATTAAATGTCTGACCCATCGCATGTAGAATGATTAGGGTCAACAATAATGTCACGGGAATGGTCAGCAGAATGACAGCGCTGGCTTTGAATGAACGCAAAAAAATGATGGCCACAAGAATAGCGAGAAGTAGTCCGACCCACAGGCTGTCGGTTACGCTTTTTATGGAATCATTTACAAAATCGCTTTGAATATAGAACGGTTGTATTGTCACGCCTTTTGGAAGGATCTGGCGGAGATCATCCACCTTTTTTTGCATTTGGTCCGACAGATCAATCAGGTTGGCATTCGGTTGTTTGACCACAGCCAGCAGGATAGCTGAATGTCCGTTAGCATTGATCTTGACATATTCTTTGGCCTCCTGGATTTGTACACTCGAAATATCTTTAAGTGTGACGATTCTTTTTCCGTCATTGCTGACCACAAGGTTTTCTATTTCACTTTTTGTATTCAACACGGCATCGGTCACCGTCAGGTACATCTGCCGGTAATCTGACAGGTATCCATTTGTTTTAATAAAATTAGTGGCATCAAGGGCATTGACCAGCACATCAGGCGTGATACCCAGTGTATTCATTTTGCCCTCATTCAGGGTGAGCCAATATTCTTTTGTTTTTCCCCCGATCACTCTTATTTCACTCACACCATCTACCTGTGACAGGAAGGGTTTGATAGTGTACATCGCCAGCAGGTTTTCTTCAATGGGGGTCATGCCGGGTGCCTCCAGTGTGTAGCCAAGCACGGGAAGGATCGATGGATTCATCCGCTCAACTGTAATGTCGATATCCGGCGGTAAAATATTCCGCACTTCATTTATTTTGGATTCAATCCGTTGCTGGCTGAGGTCAATATTTGATTTCCAGTCCATGTAAGCACTGATCTCACAACTGCCCCTGCTGGTGGTGCTTCGGATTATCTTCAGATCGGGAACCTGCTTGACTGCATTTTCAAGGACGCGGGTCACAGTGATCATCATTTTATTGACAGGCTGAGCACCGGCATCAGCTATGATTTTTATCTTCGGAAAGGTGATTTCAGGAAATAGCGCGGTTTGAATCCGTGTATAGGAATACAGTCCGCCTATCAGGATAATACCTATGACAAGCGTAACCGGGTTCTTATATAAAATAAAGAAATTCTTCATCCGGATAGATTAATGCACGATCACGACGTTAGCTGTATCTGCCAGTCCATAATTTCCGGTGAGCAGGATCTTGTCACTGGCCGAAAATTGAGGTGATAGGATTTCAACCTGGTTGCCATTTTCAAGTCCTTTCGTTATGGGCACTTTTACTGCTGTGGTGCTATCGATTAATTTCATGACCCAATATTCAGTTTGCACTTCATCCGTCAGCACGGCTTCTTTAGGCAGGAATACTGCATTCGGTTTTGAATTTTTCACAAGGGTTATTTTTGCGATCAGGTTTTCAGGGATTTGTTGCTGACTATTTACCTTGATCAGGATTTTTTGAGTTTGTGACACGGGATCTACAGAAGGCAGCGTGGATGCGACATATCCTTCCAGGATCATTCCATCAGGCAAATGAACCTGTACATTTTTATTACGGCTTAGATAAGCCTTTAATTCATACGGCAAATCAAGAACGAATCCAAAACTATTCCGGTCGCTGATGACGGCCAGCAGTTCGCCATCCTGTACATAGTCTCCGGACTGATAGCTAAGCGAATCAACATAACCACTGCCAGGAGCCTTCACATGTACAATGCCGCTGAATCTAAATGAGGAATCCAGCTTATTGATCGTATTGCCCAGTGCTTCGGCCTCTTTAGTTTTTATTGTAAAAACTTCCTGCCCTTTATTGATGAAGTCGCCTACATGTGCATTTACGCGTTGGAGATACCCGGTGGTATTCGCTTTCAGAAAAGATTTTAATTGGAATTTAGAAGTCGCATTGAGTTCAATGGTTTCACTTAGTGCGCCGACAGTTATCGTGGTCAGTGTTACCGGAGTTCCAACAGGGTCTTCACTCGGTGCAGGAGGTGGTGCAACTTTATTGCAGCTAATCGTAAAAAAGCTCATCAGAATAAGTAATAAAATGCCTGTCCATATATGTTTCATTTCGGTATGGTCTTATGTTTTGCGGTTCCAGTAATTGATCTGGTTGAGAATCTTCAGACGACTTATGGTGTTTTGGGTAATTATATTTTTTGCATTGAGATAATTGCCGATGGCATTGATATAATCTGCCATGAAGACATCACCGGTGATAAGTTGCTTACGCTGTGCAGAGATAAGGCCTTCAGTATATTTTATCTGAGTTATGGTTTGTTTTATCAATTGTTCTGCAAGGGCTAGCTGTTGTTGCCACTGAGCTATTTGTTGCCTGAATTGATTGGTATAGAATTTTTTATAAATCAGTCGGGTATCTTCAGTAATGACGTTTTTAGCGTGCTGCATCTCGCGTTGCCTGCCATCATAAATGGGTATGATCAGATTTACACCGGCGCTGAATCCAAAATTTTTATAGGGCGTTTTTATAAAGGATGAGCTGTAACCCGCGTCACCATAAAGGTTGGCTGCAGGACGATAGCTGTAATCAATACGGGCATCTTCTGCAACTATTTTCAGGCTGTCTATCGTAAACTGATTATAAAATACAGTCTGATCAACAGGCGGTATCTCAATAGAATCTAAATCAGGTGGGGGCAGTTCGGTATAGGTTGTATCAAGTATTCCACTTGTAAAGTTCAGTGTGCCCAAATCATTTAGATATTGAATTTTTAATTGGGAGATGAGCAATTCCTGTTGCTGCACAGTCACCAGGAACGAAAGGAAATCAGTTTGCTTGTATACACCTTTTTCGGCCAGCGTTTTCAGGATGGTTTCTTCTCCTGTCAGCAAGTTAAGCATCTCCTCATTGAATTTTATCTGGGCCAGGTCTCCGTAAGCAGTGATATATTGTTCTGTAATCGTTCGATTTAATTCCTGTTCGGAAAGTTTTATCTGGTTTATAAGGCTTCTGTTTTGGAGATGCAGGTCGAGGAACTTATTGTTCAGATTATTTTTCCCGATGAGCGGCTGTGATACCGTGATCATGGCATTGAGCGTATGGAGATTGCTGAGCGCTTCATCATATCCCCAACCCCGGATGACCGGAGCATATGTACCGGCAAACGCAGCGTTGACTTGTGGCAGATAAGTCGCCTTTATACGTTGGCTGTCAATAGCATTGCTTAACATCTGGTATTGATAATCCTTTAATAACGGACTATTTTGCCTGGCATTCTCTAAATAATACTTTAGTTCATTCTGCGCAAAAACAAATTGTGCTGAAATACAAATGAAGCAACAAATGAAAATTCTTTGAAACAGTTCTGGGTTAATAACGTAATGACACACAGTGCTATATTCAGAAAGCCGTAGCCAGTGAAGTTTTCTTTTCCTGGCTCGAATGAAATGAATGGGAGTCGTCAAATACAAAGATGCTTTCTTCACAAGTACAATTTATCAGGTTGGCTTAGATTTTAAATGTAAGAAAAGCACCGGTTTCCCGGTGCTTTTCCCTGATCTTAATCTTTCTCCTTTGCTTCATCAATCCTTGTTTTGCTGAGCACCTTGCCCTCAGCTGTAAATATCACATCCCAACTCTCTTCACCTTTCTCTATCTCGGCCTCGTAGGTATATCCGTTTTCGGCACTCTCAATTTTACTTGCTTCTGAGACTTTATAGCCGGCAAAATCATTCTTTAATGCCGTGTGAACAGCAGCCGTAAGATCGGAAACCTCAATTTCCTCTTCAGTTTCAAGCCATTTGCCATTCGGTTCAAAATTGGCTGATGCTTCTTCCCCATTCAGTGTGAATACCCCTTCATAATCTTTGTTCTCCAATTCCCATTTCACCTTTGTTACATTTGGAAATTTGGTTTTGAATGCCGATTTAACAGCTGCAGGAACTTTATCTGATGTCAGTTTCTGAGCGTTTGAGGCTGTAATGGCAGTTAAGATAAGTGTAACTGCGAAAATCACTATTTTAATTTGCTGCATCTGAATTTATTTATTTAAAGGTTAATTACTTGATTTATTTTTTCCGCCGAATTTCCATTCGAT
>JBDSPM010000016.1:0-2689 GCA_039930325.1 Saprospiraceae bacterium | reverse complement strand
GTCATGATTGTGATGTACTTCTCCATCCTTTTCGCCCATATCTATCCTCACCAGGTCCATTCCGCATATAGGGCATTTGCCCGGTTTGTTTTCAATAATCTGAGGATGCATTGGACATGTGTAGCGGCCATTTTCCAATGTTTCGGTTTTTTTATTCTGATTTTGCTCAGGTCCATGGTCTGAATCATTGTTCATGTCGCTTGTTCCAGGTGTATGCTGATGTGAATGTTTCATTTTAAATATTTTTTGAAATTAACTTATACCGATACTTATTTGTAAAATATTTGTGACACTATACTTTGCTAAAGTGTTTCCTGGTTCAAGAGAAAAAATTGGTGTGTTACAAAGAATAGTACACTCTACTCAATGTCATCATAGTGTAATCTACATGCGACTCATATCCATTCCCGCCATTGGATTGGCTCCATTTTTAAAAATATATTCGCTATTGATCAGATAAGCGCCGCTGATGACGATGACATCGCCTTCTTTAAGTCCTGATCGGATTTCAATCCTGCCATCACTTTCCAATCCAGTTTCAACCATTATATTTTTAAACGTATTTTTATCGATTTGCATCCACACACTGGTATAGTTTTCGTTTCTGATCACTGCATCCATGGGTAGCGTAAGTGAATTTCTCTTTTGGTTTTTCAACACCACATAGACAGGCATACCTGGCTTTAATTGGTTACCGCGGTTGGGTATGACAACTCTAACCAAATTAATTCTCGTGTGGGGATCGATCTCAGGATTGACGAATTGAATTTTCCCAACTATTTCTTTACCACCAAGGTCGGGAAGCCGAACCACGGCATTCCCATTAAGATCAATTTCTGAAAGAAGCGACGTATATACCTGGGCTTCTGCCCATAGCGTAGAAAGATTTGCTAACCGCATAATCGTTGTCCCTTCAGTCACATAATCTCCTTCATGTATTTCAAGCGTTGTAATAACTCCACTTGCCGGGCTATAAAAAGTAGTGAGGGGAGAAGCTAATTTTGTTCTCGCCAATTCATCAATCTGCGCCTCACGCATGCCCCACAATAAGAGTTTATTTTTTGCACCTTGTACAAATTGTTTAAAATCAATAAATGAATTATCCAATCCTTCCTGTTTTTCCAGGGCAAGGATGTACTCCTGCTTCGCATTGTTCAATACCTCACTATACAGCTCATAGAGTCTTGTGCCCTTTGAAATGTAATCACTCTCATTTTTATAATAAAGCTTATCAATACGGCCTGAAATTCTTGCGCTAATTGTTTCACTTTTTGTTTCATCTATATTTAGTGTACCGCTTAAAACTGTTTCATTTCCAATGCTATTGGTCCTAACGGTATCCACCTGAATATTTCCCAATTGAATCTGTTGATCACTCAACATGATAGCATCTGCATTTGTGCCTTTTTGCTTTTCGACAGGTATCAAATCCATTCCGCAAATCGGGCAAGTACCCGGTTTGTCCTGCATAATTTGCGGGTGCATTGAACAGGTATAGAAAACATCGGGATTTTGATCCACAACTTGCTTTTCCTTTCTACAGGCTATCAGAAATAAAAATATCGACAGAGCAATTACATACCTCATGGCTGATGATCTACTTTTATGAAACTTTCACTATCCGTCAGAAATTGAGCATTAGCAGCAACGGAATCGGCTGGATTCAGTCCTGATAAAATTTGTATGGCTCCTTTATACGCAAGACCGGTTTCTACTTTATGGGCCTTAAATCCACTTGAAGTCTTAATAAAAACAATTTTATCCAATCCCAATGAGAGGACAGCATCTTTATCCAGCCAATTCGTTTCTTTACTGCTTACAAATATGGTCGCTCTGACCTGGCTTCCGATAGGTATTTGCAGTCGCGAATTGTTGAAATATACTCTCGCAATAAGTGTTTTATTTTCTTTCCTGAACACAGGTTCAATAAAATCTATTTTTGCTTTGAATATTTTGGATGGTGCTGTTTCCGGAATTACACTAACTGCATCACCATTTTTAATCAACCCCAGGTATTCAGGAAAAATATTCAGAAGTACCCAGCTTCTGGTCACATCAAAAAGCTGAAAGATGTTTTGTCCTTTTTCAATATACATACCTTCTTTAACAGAAAGCTCTTCCATTGTACTTGAGACATCCATTTTTTGATTTCCGGTAGTGTTATCCGGCATTTTGTTACCTGCTTCATGGACATGACCACTATATGGGCTGTATACTGCAATCGTGAATGATGGCTTTCGGGAACTTATTATTTGTTGTAGTTGCTTTTCACTCATTCCTTGCAATAGAAGTTTTTGTTTCGACGCATTAATGAGAGATGAATTATCGGGATCGTTTTGGATAAGAAATAAAAGCTCCTGTTCAGTTGTCAGCATTTCCGGGCTATATATATCCATGATTCGCTGTCCTTTCAAGATATGCTGATAGCGATAGTGGATATAAAGTTTTTCAATTCTTCCTGAAATCCTCGCTGAAATTGTATTTAAAAGCCTTGTATCATAAGCCACTGTACCCAATGCATCCACTTCAATGCTTTCTGCTCTTTTACCTGCTGTGATGACTGGAATGGAAGAAACAACAAAAAGATCTGTTGGCTGCAACAAATCATCAATCTGAATATCATGGATGGTGCCTGCACCTTCATCTTTTTTTACAAGATCCATTCCACAAATAGGGCAGATTCCCGGTT
>JBDSPM010000015.1:0-2840 GCA_039930325.1 Saprospiraceae bacterium | reverse complement strand
AATCACGAGGCTATCGCATCCTGCCTGGTTCGTTAGTAATTGAATCGTTTGCCCAGTGTCAGCCGGTGAACAAGAGAAGAGTTTAATTAAAATGGTGTCCGAGAAGAGAAGTATGACCTGTGTAATTACTGTACTATCACAATTGCCCTGGCTGTAGGATGTGATGATTGTCCCCGCACTTGCCGGATCACATGTCGTGGAAACAATCCACGTAGTATCAAATGGTGTCACGATCACGTCCGTCATCACAATACTATCGCAATTGGAGATGGTCGTAAATGAATCAATGTATGTGCCCGCCTGAGTTTGAAATGCGCCCTGCAGAAATACCGAATCCCCCGGACATAGATATTGAGTGAACATAAATTCAAGTGAAGTGGCCTCAGTAATCGTGATGTTAACTGTGCTGTCACAACCATTTTTCGCCGTGAAAATTTCTGTCCCGGACCAAATGCCATTTCCATAAGGATGATTATTGATGAGGATAGATGTACCAAGACACAGTACGGTATCGAAATTGGTTACATTATTAGCCAACAGAGTGAGAAATGTACAATTTTCAGTAGTGCCGCAATCATTCGTTATATCAAGGCATATTTCAACTTCTCCTGTAACAGAGCCCTGTACTTCAATTTCATTTGTCCCGTTTCCGCTGACAATCGAAACGCCTGATGGAACGATCCAGTCATACAGATCATCCGGGTTTATTTCCTGTGTATAAAGACTCGCGATTTCACCAAAACAGAGCAAAGTCGGCCCTGAGATTAAAGGCAAATCAGGCACATCACCAACTTTGACTTCAAAACATGCTTCATTCATGTCGCACCTGGTTTCTATCATAAGACATAGATCTGCTAGCTGGGGATCGTCCCATCGCACTGTAACCTGTGGGGTACCCTGTCCAGTTAGGATTGTAGCTCCTGATGGTACTGTCCATTGATAGGATAAAATAGGTGGATCCGGAGGAAAGTCGGCAATATAAGTTCCGGTCTCGCCTGAACAAAGAAAGGCGGGTCCGTCAATTTCAGGTTCAGGTGCAGTCTCCTGATAAAGTGTGATTTCAACTTCATCCGAAACGGCACAAAGACCAACCATTGAAATATCATCGATCGCAAAATCATTTCCACCACTAGCTGTATTGAGATTTAGTATGCAGATGACTGCAGTTGTACTATTTCCAGAATTCCAGTTTGCATTAAATGGTATCCATTGACAAGGAATAGGTGTTGCATTCACGATGGAACCGATCTGGATTCCATTGATTGAAAATCTCAATTGAGCTGGTGAACTAGAATTAACAGAGGCAACCCAGGCAGATATGTTGTAGAAGGTATTTTGTGAGACCGGGACCGTTTGACACCACACATTTTGAAAAGAAGGTGCGCCATTCAGCACCATCATATTGCCACCACCGGTGTGATCACTACAGGCTACAAATCCGGTATGCACAAGATTTGGATTATTTATCACGGTATAGGTTCCTGCAGGCACCATTTCATTTTGCACATTGGGCAAATCCATGACATACGTATAGTCAGTTGTAAAGCCTGTATTGCCCATTTGGAAATTACCATTGACGATCAGGTCGGGATTATTCGAATCGGCTGCGTAGGCTGTCAAGGTGTATGTAATGGGACCCGTGATGTTGGCAATTGGGTTAAGAATAAAAGGATTGCTTAATCCTGTAACGGGTGACCATGTGAAAAAAATTGAATTGCCCTCAATAGAACCATCAAGTCCGACAAGACCGCCGGGAAAACACACATTGGTATCAGGTCCCGCATCAACCGTAATGTCGCAGGATATCGACTGCCCGAACGTGCTTTTGGCCTGATTAGGTATGGAAGGATGTTTCCATGGTATAAACCAACAGATCAGTAAGAGTGATACTGTCCAATGGAACATAGGTCGTAAGCAGATTACAGGGTGTGATTAGATAAGGACTAAGATAATCAGAAGAACTAAAATTCGAAAAAGATTCAACGCATCTAACATTTTGCTGCACAAATTCAATGCTAAGATTCTCAAATAAACTGGTTAAATTGTGGAAATAAATTCTAACCATATCTAGCGATGGAAAGCATTTTAACTATGACCCATGTACGTCTATTCGACAAATTTTGCAATAAGTCAACTATTACTTTTCACAAATTTTTATTGCCAATCATTTGTTTGTTGCTGACGTTGCCTGCCCAAAGCCAGACTGTCAGTGGTACATATGAGACAGCAGACATCCCTACTAATCTTGGCTCTTATAGCTCGTCATGTAATGGCCCTTTAACTGTAATCTCAATAGCACTGCCAGCCGGCAACTCATGGACGGTGACTTCAATTGATATTGTATACAATATGACGGCACAGGGAGGCGGTTGGAAATCGCATCAGCGTTCTTATATCCGTTGTCAGAATACGGCCACGTCTGAAGGATCAGTCTATCAGGGTACAGGTGATGTCGGTGGAATACAAATGTATAACCGACCTGGAGTAAATATTGCTAATGGCCCTTATAGCGGAGGAACAATTCTTAAGTTTGAAATGCGAGCCTGGAGGACTGCCATAGGATCAGGTTGCAGTCCGGTCAATAACAAAGTCGACAATTTCACCTGGATTATTACTGTACATTATTCATCCTTACCTGATGAAGGATCGGTTGGAATAGGTACGACATCACCGGCAACAAGTGCTATTCTGGACCTAACAAGTACGACCCAGGGTTTTCTACCTCCCCGTATGACTACAGCGCAACGTAATGCAATTCCGGTGCCTGTACCCGGCATGATCATTTTTAATCTCTCAACTCAGAATCTCGAAATATTTACTTCAGGATGGGGATCGATTAC
>JBDSPM010000014.1:0-3000 GCA_039930325.1 Saprospiraceae bacterium | reverse complement strand
CGCATGATCCGTAGATTTTTAGGAGGTTCATCCTTTTGAGTATTTGAAGTGGCTGTAGCTTTCGTCGGCGTGACGAAAAACATACCTGCAGGTATTTGATCGGTTTTCATTGTCTTTTGCGTATGGTTTTCATTGTTGCAGGAGAACAAGAATACGATGATACCTATAAATGCGAAGCGTATAGAATGACAACCGGAAATTACATACATGATCTGCGGCTTTAAGTCTGATGAAGATAGAAGATTTAAGTCTGAAAGCCGAATCCGGGCGAAGCGAGTGCGGATTCACTTGACATCATCATCCTATCGCGGCCTGAAAACACGCTCCAATAACTCATACAACTCCGGATGTCGCTCCTTCAACAATTCTGGCTGATTGAAGAAGTACTCACTCACCACGCTCAGAAACTCCGCTTCATTCTTACTGCCATAGACATTGATATCAGATCTTCCCGATTGCATGTCCTCTATTTCTTTGTGCATCACTTTGATCCATGGAATAATGTACGGTTTCGTCAGGAAGAGCTCAGGAATGCCATCGGTAGTGCCATCCAATATCTCGCTTTTACGGAAATAATGGCACAGCAACGCACTCCGATGTATATGAAGACTGGATAGAACGTCTCGACTTCATTCTCAAACTAAACAGCAGGGAGTTATTGACGCATTCTGGTACAATCAGCCACGAAATGGCACTCTAAAAATCGGGTGAAGAACTTGAAAAGTACAAGGTAAGTCAAAGAGAGGCAGAAAGATTGAACAGCCTGAATGTATTAGAGAATGACTTTAAGCAGATTAGTAAGCCGAAGGAATGAAGCATTTTACTGAAGCCGTTACAAAGAGGCTTTTGTTTCACTTGCTGAGATTTTGTATTTTTGATGAAATCTAGCATCCATGCCGAAAATCTTCGAGTACTTAGGTATTCTGATCTTTTTCTATTCGAATGAACATGAGCCCATTCATGTTCATGGCAAAAAGGATGGATGTGAAAGCAAAGCCGAATTCTATATAGTGGATGGAAAGATTGTTGAAATCAAGATTAAACTTGTTAAAGGTTCAAGGCCATTGACTGGAAGTAAGTTGAGAGATTTTGAAGACTTTCTTGAAAAGTATGCAGAGAAAATAGTAGAGAAATGGATTGACTACTTTGTTTACCATAAAAATATTGAGTTTGAAAAAATTAATACACGAATCAAATGAGAATAACTGAGGAGTATGATGAAGTCGAAACAGATTTGATAGAAATCAAGTCAGCTGTATTTATTGGCGATTATGCAATCCGAATTATTTTCAATGATGAAGTGAATAAATTGGTTGATTTCAAAATATTCCTGGAATCGTCGTCGCATCCATCAATCCGAAAGTATTTAGATGAAGATAGATTCAAAGAATTTAGTGTAATTGATGGAAACCTCAATTGGAATGATTACGACTTGATTTTTCCAATTCATGATCTTTACCAAGGCAAAATATAAAGCTTATGAGCCATCATCCAACCCCGGTCTGAAAACACGCTCCAATAACTCATACAACTCCGGATGTCGCTCCTTCAACAATTCGGGTTGATTGAAGAAATATTCACTCACCACACTCAGAAATTCCGCTTCATTCTTACTCCCATAGATATTAATATCAGAGTTTCCGGTTTGCATGGCCTGTATCTCTTCGTGCATCACTTTGATCCAAGGAATAATGTATGGTTTCGTCAGGAATAGCTCAGGGATACCATCGGTAGTGCCATCCGCTTTGTCAAGCAAGTGCACAAATTCGTGTATACCAACATTCTGTTTTGATCCGTCATCGGCAAATCCCTGTCTTAGCGATGGCCTTGACAGAATCATCATCCGCTGCATACTTCCTTCTCCCACGATCCCCAGAATATTTCTCTCTTCACCACCGGCTGTCTCATATTCCTCATTGAATGCCCCGGGATAGATGAGGACCTCATTCAGATTGCGGTATCGCCATGAAGGGAATCGAAAGATCGGGATTATAGCACTCGATGCTACAAGTAACTTATCCGTTTCGTCAATCTCAGTAACTATTCCAGTACGCCAATGTACATGAACTACCAACGCTCTAACCTTGGAATCTCTCCGAATTTTTATTAAATTTGTTGCATGAAGACATTGACTTTGCAAATACCAGATTATTTAGATGAAAGAGAAGCTAAAACCTTTCTTGCTGCTAAATTATTTGAAAAAGGCTCTTTATCGTTAGGTCAGGCAGCGGAACTTGCTGGTTTGTCTAAACGCACATTCATGGAACTTTTAGGGAGTTATGATGTGTCTGTCTTCAATTATTCTGAAACAGAATTAGAAAACGATATCCTTAATGCACAAAACCATCATCTCTGATACAAGTTGCCTTATCTTACTTGATAATATCGGTGAACTAGTTCTTGGTAAAAATGCAATCTCCACACCCTTCTTCTTACGGAACAACAGCTACCATATCACACCAAGAAATGATGTAACGATCACCAATGCTGGGTGAGATTTCTCCGCCGACACCTCCCAAATTATTCGTAAATTTATATAGTGAAAAAACGAGAAGAAATACAATTAGATTTTATCGTAGATATATTGACAAACTCTATCCTGAATACAATTTCGGGCGACAGTTTCCCAACCGAGGTTGCGAGATTTACACTTAAAGACAGCAGACTGACGACCAAAAGAAATGGTTGGAACTTTAATTGGAAATCAGAACTTGGAAATGAGAAAAACGAAGTATATAAATTGACGATCGTGCATAATCTCGAAATTATTCAGGGATTATTGAGCATACAAAAAGAATCCGATCATATATTTATGAATCTGCTTGAAAATGCACCTTTCAACATAGGAAAAAACAAACTTTATGAAGGCGTTGCGGGAAATCTTGTAGCGTATGCTTGCAAATTATCGTTTCAGTATGGCTTTGAAGGTTTCGTTGCGTTTACATCAAAAACAAAACTGATTGGCCACTACGAAAAAACTTTGGGAGCGTACCATTTTGG
>JBDSPM010000013.1:0-5218 GCA_039930325.1 Saprospiraceae bacterium | reverse complement strand
ATGAGTATCCCTACAACCTGTATGGTGGCATGCAGGACAATGGATCATGGGTTGGTCCCGCATTTGTTTTGAAGTCTGGAGGTATCCGCAACGGTGATTGGCAGGAGCTCTATTTTGGTGATGGCTTTGATGTTCTTCCACGTTTGTCAGACACGCGTTACGGATGGGCCATGAGCCAGGGTGGAAACCTTACATATTATGACCGTTTGACCGGATTCAACAAGTTTATAAAACCTGTACATCCGGATAATATCAGGCTTAGATTTAACTGGAATGCTGGTATAGCCGCTGTTCCGGGATCGGATTGTAGTATTTACTATGGCAGCCAGTTTGTTCATCGCAGTGATGATTGCGGTACAAGCTGGAAAGTGATTTCACCTGACCTTACCACGAATGATACTACCAAACAAAAACAAAATAAATCAGGAGGGTTGACCATCGATGCAACAACAGCCGAGAACAATACAACCATTATTTCCATTGCTCCAAGTCCTGTAGACCCCAAAACAATTTGGGTCGGTACTGACGATGGAAATGTTCAGCTGACACGTGATGGAGGATTGTCATGGAACAACCTTGTTTCAAAAATGCCAGGCTGCCCTGCATTTGCATGGATACCTCAGATTGAAGTTTCTTCTTCGAATGCAGCTGAAGCATATGTGGTGGTCAATAATTACAGGCGCAATGACTGGAAACCGTATGTTTTTCATACTGCTGATTACGGGGCCACCTGGAAGCAAATAGCAAACGAAAAGGAAATTACCTCGTATGTACAATGTATCGTTCAGGATCCTGTTGAATCCGGACTATTGTTTTTAGGTGCCGATGATGGATTATATGTGAGTACGGATCATGGCGATCACTGGACTCATTTTAGTGCTAAAGTATTTCCAAAAGCATCCACTTCAGATTTGAAAATTCATCCTACAGATCACAGTCTGGCGATCTCTACCTTTGGGCGATCATTATGGGTGATGGACAATATTCTGCCATTCAGAGAGATCACGCACAACAATTCTATTCTCAAAAAAACATTCGTCTTTTATCCGGCTTCACCAACTGTCGAAGCATCTTATCGTTCCGTCAATGGTACGAGATTTACTGCGGATGGCGAATTTATCGGAGCGAATCGTGGAGGAAGAGCGGACCTGTTATTATATGTGAAGCCTGCAGAAAAAAAGGATACATCTAAAATAGCTGTAAAAGAAAAATCAACAGCAAAAAAGAAACCCGTCATCTTAGACGAACCTCTCAATACTGATACAATCACAGTCGATTCAACGAAAAAGAAAAAAGATATCAAGGATAAAGACCTCGGTAAGTTTTATGTATTAAATGCTGATGGGGACACACTTCGGTATTTCAATCAAAAACTGACTGAAAAATGGAACAGAGTTGTGTGGGATTTAAGGGAAAAAGGAGTGAGGTTTCCATCCCGGAGCGAGCCTGCAACCGATGCGGATGATCCTGCAGGACAATATGTCCTGCCCGGTAAATACAAAATCGTTGCATTGTACAATGGCCTGAAAGACTCTGTTAACATGACGGTCGCCCTTGATCCAAGATTAAAGATTTCATCAGCCGATATTGATGCCAGGAATAGTATGTTTAAAGCTTTTCATCAGGATGTCGAATTGGCGCAAAAGTCTTTCAAAGCTTTGCAGGATGTGCGGAAGGATTTGAAAATAATCGAATCTATTATGGTTAACGCACCTGACAGCACAAAAAACAATATCAAAGATCTTCAGAAAACGTTGATCGGTAAAATAGAATCCCTTGAAGTTAAGTTTATGGAGCCTGAAGATGTGAAAGGGTATACAAATGAATTAAATCTTGGTACTTATCTCTCCTCTACAGTAGATTATCTTAACACATCACTCGGCGATCCGGGGTCAAATGCAAGGGATATGATGAAAAAATCACATGAAGAGGTTCAGAAGCTGGCAGCCGATGTGAATTCTTTTTTAGACAAAGATTGGTCGGAATTTAAATCGAAGATTGATCTATCGAAGTGGCCGCTTTTTAAAAAAATAGAACCATTAAAATAATCGATGGCTTTATTTGAAGCTATGGTATTATATATTCATCAACCGATTCACAACCTGAGTCACTCCTTTAGTAGCCGGCATGGATAGAATCTCAAGCCCGGGCCGCATCCTCATTTCATAATTGATTTGCGGATTTGGATCAATATAGTATATGGCAGCTTCAGCAGGCGCATAGCCAACAAGGCTTGCAGCAGGGTAGACCTGCATGCTGCTTCCAATGATGATCACGATGTCCGCATTCATTACTTCGGTGATCGCATTTTCAAGCATTGGAACCATTTCGCCGAACCAAACAATGTGAGGCCTGATCTGGCTGCCTCTCTCACACAGATCTCCTGATACGATATCTTTTTTCCATTCGTAAATTAATCGCTCATCAAGGGTGCTGCGGGCTTTTAATAATTCACCATGCAGATGAATGATGTTCGTTGACCCTGCCCGTTCATGAAGGTCATCCACATTTTGGGTTATAACGACCACATCATAATTTTCTTCAAGAAGCTTCAGTCCAAGATGTGCATCATTAGGTTGAACCGTCAGCAGTTGTCTTCGCCTTTCATTATAAAAATCCAGTACAAAAGTTGGATTTCTCTTCCATGCTTCAGGTGTTGCAACATCTTCTACACGATGTCCTTCCCAAAGCCCACCCGAATCCCGAAAAGTTTTTACACCGCTCTCTGCACTGATGCCTGCCCCGGTCAATACGGCTATTTTATCCCTCTTCTTCAGTTTCATCGATTTCAGGTTCTTCATTTCTGAGCTCCTCAAATGCATCGCCCAGATATTCAATAATATCTCCTGCTATCAACGCTTCATACCCGACATCCTCAGCGGCTATATCTCCGGCAGTAGCATGAATGTACACACCGAGAAGTGACGCAAACTCGGCAGAATATCCCTGGGCCAATAAGCCCATAAGCAAGCCTGTCAATACATCACCGCTTCCGGCAGTTGCCATTCCAGGATTACCCCTTGTATTAAAAAACGAAACACCATTCGATTGACATACGATGGTAATGCCTCCTTTGAGTATGATGTTGATTTTTCGTTTTATGGATTCTGCACAGGCGACTTTATATCTTGCAAAATGATCTTCTTGTTCTCCAAACAACCTGTCAAATTCTCCGGGATGAGGTGAGATGATGGTGCCTTCAGGGAGCTTATCAAAAAGATCAGGCCTACTGGCTAGAATATTCAATGCATCAGCATCCCACACCATAGGCATCTTAGAAGATTGGTTCAATAATTTCTGAACTCCATCAATGGTTTCTTTATGTGTTCCTATTCCGGGCCCGATACCAATGGCAGCAATTCGATCAGGTATTTCCACTCCTGTAAAATACTCAGGGTGTTGGTCCAGGATCACCATTACTTCAGGTATAGCAGGCTGGATGATGGAGTATAATAACTTTGGGACATGAGCTGTCACTAAACCAATACCCGATCTCATAGCAGCACCGGCAGAAAGAATGCAGGCTCCCGCTTTTCCTAAACTACCTGCGATCAATAGTCCATGACCATAATCGCCTTTGTGGCTAAAACGACTTCGCTCAGCAAGAAATGGCAACAGGTAATAGTAATCCAGTTCGAAACACCTGATATCATTTTCCAGCAGAAAAGTGTCGGACAATCCAATATCACATACTACGATTTCACCAAAATAAGGCTCACACTCAGGCATCATGAAAGAAAGACGTTGGCACTGAAATGTCAATACGAGGTCAGCATACACTACTTCTCCATCAGGCGATTTGTCCACATACATCCCTGAAGGCATATCAATAGAAATGGTCAGGTTAGTCTGTTCATTCATCCACTCGGCTATTTTCTTCCAGAGTCCCTCAAGTGGCCTTGTCAGTCCCGTTCCAAACATGGCATCGATGAGCGTGCCTGAGGAACTCACTTCGATTTCCTCCGGATTCCAGGAATCATGAATATCCAGGTATTCAGGGTCCATCTGAAGGAGGCGCTCATAATTAGCTTTCCATTCATTCGTGTGTTCACCTTCAAGATTGACATATACATCAACGAGATATTCGAGATCTACCAGTAGACGAGCTATAGCAAGGCCATCAGCACCATTATTCCCGTTTCCGCAGATAATCAATACTTCCTGGTCCTCATCTCCCAATAGAATGTCCAGTTTTTGCACAACTGAGACCGCGGCCTGCTCCATGAGTTCAAGTGAGCTCAGTCCTTTTTTAATGGTATAGGCATCCCAGGCTTTTATTTGTGCTTCATTAAGTATGATCATTCAACTTGGTTTTAACATCGATACTGTTCAGCAAATGTAGGCTAGTGCAGTGAGGGCGTTGCCAATTTTTATCGCATAGGGGGTTAAATTTTTACTCTGAAAATTAGTAATACTTTAAAAAAAGATTATCTTTCGATACGTTTCATCCCTCTTGAAATCGCAGATTTGATTCTTTCCGCGAAATTCCAACACCCCAAAACAGCTATTACTATAAACTATTGAGTACAGTTTTTGCTGTATTAGTTTGTAATCATCAATTTATTTGCATAAATTGCTTTAAATCCCGACATTGCAATGATTTAGATATATTGTTTCTATTTATATCAAACCTGAGTATCTTGACATGAGAATGAACATATCTATCGCAGGAGCATTTATTTGCCTCCTGTCCGTCCATATTATATCTGCGCAGGACATTCATTTGTCCCAATATCATTTTGACCGGCTACAGGTAAATCCAGCGCTAACCGGCATCTTCAATGGCGACAAACAAGTGTCGCTCATCCATAAACAGCAATATTTCTCGGTTCCTGTCGACTACCTGACATTTTCAGGGAGTTTTGACATGAAATTCAGGAAAGAGCAAAGCCCGAAAGGTTTCTTCTCAGGAGGGGCTCTTCTTGACTACGATAAGGCTGGTGACGGTGATCTTTCGTGGTTGAACCTCAATGTCATGGGATCGTATACGAGGGCATTGACTAAAAGTTTTTTTGTAGGCATTGGCGGGTACGTAGGCGGAGGACAGCGATCTTTTGATGAGCAGGGCCTGACCTGGGATCATTTTTGGGACGGGGACAAAGCAGTTCCTGGTCTTGGTTCAGGTGAAACATTTACTAGGGACAATTTCTTTTGGCTAGACTTGGGAGGAGGTGTCAATGTAAGGCTTCAGGGCAGAGATAGGACAAAGATTGATCTC
>JBDSPM010000012.1:0-3991 GCA_039930325.1 Saprospiraceae bacterium | reverse complement strand
ACATAGGATAATTTCTGATCCACTATCTCGTAGCGATTTCCTACCAGTCCATACCGGTCTTCCTTTTTTGTATCAATAGGATCAGCTTCAAAATTCGGGCCCCTCAATAATGGCCTTTCACCGTATTGCTCACGGTTCAAATAAGGAATGAGACGAAACGGATCACTCGGATTGTTCATATTGATCGGTGGATTCGCATTAGCCCGGATAACTACGACACCAATCGTGGAAAAGCTGATGCCCAGCAAAGTCAATGCGATAAATAATCTTTCGAGCAACCCATTATTTTTCTTCCGGGCCCAACGTATCGAAAAATAAGATGCTGCTAATAAAAGAAGGGTGGTTGGAAATATGCCTGATTGCACAGGAAGTCCAAAACCATTGACCATCATATATTCCATCTGTGCCCATAGCTTCGGTATACCGACGAGGATGACATTTTGTACTATCGGAATTATCAACATCCCCAACAAAATAGCCAACAGCAATCTTCCGAAATTATAGGTTTTATATTTTTTAAAATAATAAAGAAGGCCAATAGCGGGAAAAGCTAACAAGCTTAAAAGGTGAACACCAATAGACAAACCGGCGGAGTAGATAGCGAAAATCAGCCAGCGGTCCGCATCAGAACTGTCTTCCATACCATACCATTTGACGGCAGCCCATAGTGTCATCGTCGTAAACATGGTGGACATGGCATATACCTCACCCTCTACAGCACTAAACCAAACAGATGTACAAAATGCAGTCGTCAGTCCCGCTACAAGTCCTGCGCCACATGTGACTAATGTTTGCTCGAAGGAAAGCGGCTGATCACGTCCCACCATTGAAAGCCGTGCAAATGTCATCGTCGTCCATGCAATAAACATCGCGGCAAGGGCCGTGCACATCCCGGACATAATATTAACTGAATAAGCTATGTACGAAGGATCTGTAAACAACATATCCCCTACCCAGGCGAAAAGTCTCCCTATCAATAAGAAAAGAGGTGCACCGGGCGGGTGAACAACCTGTAATTTATAAGCACCTAATACAAACTCTCCGCAATCCCAAAGACTTCCGGATGATTCAGCACTGAAAAAATAAACCACCATGGCAATGGCAAAAACAATCCATCCGGTGGTGACAGTAATTTTTTTCTCTCTATTCATAGATCAGGATATCAGTACATCGCAGGATGTATCGGGGAAATTTTACTCCACCTCTGGCAAAAGTAGAAAATTGATCTCAGAAGAGGTTTGCGATTTGGAGTGTTTAGCCATTTTTAACCGCCCGGAGTGAAAAGTCAATACCCCATCATATATATTATTTTTATTATTCGTTATCTAGAGAGTCCTATTAGTTGCTGATGCACATCCACCTATCCATTCTGACCGGCTTTATTTTATCATTTCTTCCCTATTTCCTCACGGCTCAGAAAGGAGATCAGGTAAACCTGGTACCTAATCCCGGTTTTTAAAAATATTCTGACGAACCTCTAGGCTGGTATTACTCAGGAAAAGATTTTTCACGGGTATCCCTTTACTGGACTTCACCCACTGCTGCTTCCCCGGATCTTTACGGACCCAAAGTAGTCGTTCCACCCAGCTGGAGTAAAGTCGGCTTTGGTGCCAGGAAATCCTATGAAGGTGTATCGCATGCAGGTATTACTGTCTATGGTTGTGATAAAGGCAAACCCCACTGCAGAGAATATATCCAGGTGCAGTTAACAGAACCACTCGTCCCGGGGCAACATTATGCCTTCATCTGCATGCTGTCCCATCTCGAAAAATCAGTAGTCGTTAAAAATATTCAGCTCGCATTTGTCAAAGATGAGCTGGATGAAGGAACAAATGAACCCCTTTTTCTTACACCCACCCTTTCATTAGATCGTTGGATTCCTTCCGATGGAAAGTGGTATAGATGGACCGGACAGTTCACGGCAAGTGATGCCTCCTCATTTCTATTGATAGGCAACTTCAATTCAGATGCCGATAGCCAGGTCAAATTCCCTTCCCAAAGCAATCTGCGGTTCGGATATTACTATTTAGATCTGGTACGACTCTTTAAAATTCCTCCAATTCTAAAAACACCGGCTTCAGATTCTCCACTCTCCACATTTATTCCAAAGGAAGGCGAAATCGTTACTCTCGGTCGTATTTATTTCGAATATGACCGAACAGATTTCATGCCACAGGCCTTAATCCAGCTCAAACAATTATTAGCCTTTATACAGCAGCATCCGACTATGAAAATTGAAATAATCGGACACACAGATATAGCTGGAACAACCGCGTACAACATGGATTTGTCAGAGCGCCGATCAAAAGCGGTCCTGAAATGGCTGATTTCCAAAGGAATTACCCAAAACCGCCTGATGTCCTCAGGTAAAGGAAGCACAGAACCAATAGAAACGAATGAAACCGCTATAGGTCGCAGTCACAACAGAAGGGTCGAAATAAAGGTGATACGTGTTTGAGAGGTGGCTCCATATATTATGAAAAAATAGTATTCTTGTCTGATGAGAAAGCTGAAGCCCTATTTAGAGAAAGGAAGACTGGAAGCAGGCTGCGATGAGGCGGGTCGTGGGTGCCTTGCCGGGCCTGTGTTTGCAGCTGCTGTTATCCTGCCTCATGGATTCCGATGTCCCGGGCTTAATGATTCTAAAAAAATCTCACCTGATGTTCGCGAAGAATACCGGATCCTGATCGAAAAAAATGCCATTGCCTGGTCAGTAGCAAGCATCGATTCAAAAGTGATAGATCGGATCAACATCCTGAGAGCTTCGATCCAGGCGATGCACAATGCGCTTCGTTCACTTACGATGCGACCTGATTTTATCATCGTCGATGGAAATCGTTTTTATCCCTACGAAGATATTGAACATGAATGCATCATAGAAGGTGATGGCAAATTCCGATCTATCGCTGCTGCTTCCATCCTTGCAAAAACACATCGCGATGCTCATATGCGGTCACTTCATGAAATCTATCCTCCATATGGATGGAATCAGAACAAAGGATATGCCACTGAAATACACAGATCCGCAATTCTGCAACATGGCATCACACAGGAGCATCGTGTCAGTTTTAGGTTTTGTAACGATCCTGTGCAACTGGATTTGTTTGAAGAAACATTAGTCATACAGGAAGCAAGATCCTGATTCATGGGTTAAAACCCGTAGCAATTCATTCACCCACCTATGATTATCTTTGATGAAACACAGATAAAATTCAAGGCCTTTTAGTATCAGAAGTATTTTCAAGTGAAATATTATTCAAACTCATCTAAACTCAATTATTGTAAAGGTGCATACCGTTTAATTTCCCCTTTTATTCTCGCAATTTTCTTTTTGCTACTAAATAATAAATTAGATAGCCAGACTTTTTACATGGCTGGATATTCGGGCTTGAAATCTTTAAATCTGAATTCTAGCGAATGTGGAAATTGTACGATTCAAGCTTTAGGCCCACCGGGACCATATGGATCTGGAATTTCTTTTGGACCCGATAATAATCTGTATTATCTCAATTATGAGATCCCAGGATCTAAAATATATCAAGTCGATATTTCAACAGGTAATTTCGGAACACCCATCTTCACAGGCCCTCTATTGGATTTCATGTATGGTTTTGTCAGTGTAGGCGGAGGTATTTTTTATACAAAAACCTGGTTTCCCGCAAGTGCTGGTATTCTTTACAGATGGGATATTAATGTAGGCACTGTCACAGCTGTTGGTAACCTCCCATATAACGGGAATGGTGATATGACAATGGCTTGGGGAGATATTTATTATGAAGCTAAGAGTGTACCAGCAGGGTTCAATGGAATTGTAAGATTGGATACAATAAACCCGGGAAATAGTGAACTTTTGTGTATTTATCCCTGGAACATATCTTTTACAGGACTTACTGCTTCCCCATTTTGTAATATTTTATTAGGCTTAGATGGATTGGATTATGGTGCTTTAAAGTTGATCAATCTAATTGATGGCTCCATTACTCCCTATTGT
>JBDSPM010000011.1:0-5454 GCA_039930325.1 Saprospiraceae bacterium | reverse complement strand
TTCAGGATGGGGATCGATTACCTTTTCTTCACCAACAATTAAAAAGTTAATCGGTGGAACCTCAAATGAGACACCATTCAGTGCTCAACAAACCAGTGATGGTGGTTACGTGGTAGCCGGAGACTCTTACTCCTCTAATTCGGGTACGCTTACCGGTATAATTAATAATGGAAACCTCGATATGTACATTGCGAAACTTGATGGAAACGGAACTATCCTTTGGCAAAAACTTTTGGGTGGAAATAATTATGAATCTGCGACTAGCATTCAACAAACAAATGACGGTGGTTTTATAATCGTTGGTACTTCGAATTCTTCAAATACCGGAACACTAACTGGCTTGACAAATCATGGAGGCTATGATGACTGGATAGTTAAACTGGATGGAAATGGGACAATTGCATGGCAATTTCTGTATGGCGGCTCAGGCGATGATTATGCGCAAAGTGTGCAAAAAATCAGCAATGGAGGTTTCATTGTCGCAGGGTATTCAAATTCCTCCAATTCAGGTACACTTACAGGATTGACAAACTTTGGATTAAGAGATTATTGGATTTATAAACTGGATGAAAATGGTGTAATAGTGTGGCAATATTTATTTGGAGGCACCCAAGATGATGAAGCATATGGCATCACAGAATCCACTGATCAGGGTTTTATTATTGCCGGAAAATCCAATTCATCAAATACCGGTACCCTTATGGGCGTAACGAATAATGGATTTGCTGATTATTGGATTCTCAAGCTGAACAGTACAGGCAACCTCATTTGGCAACGTTTGCTTGGAGGGAATGATGATGAAATTCCTTATACCATTGATAAAACATTAGACGGAGGTGCCTTCGTGGGTGGTTATTCAAGATCAGCTTCTAACACAGGAACTTTAACTGGACTTACAAACAATGGTCAAGCAGATTATTTAATTATACGTCTGGACGATAGTGGCAATGTCCTTTGGCAAAAATTATTGGGGGGATCATTTGACGAAATATGTTGGAGTGTGAAGAATACCAATGATGGAGGTTATATTGCTGTAGGTAATTCCTCCTCTTCCAATACTGGAACATTAACAGGAATAACCAGTAATGGAGATGATGACTTTTGGGTAATTAAATTTGATGGGAACGGACTTATCTCCTGGCAAAAGTTGTTAGGAGGTAGCTTGAGTGATTATGGTTTTAGTGTTTATCAAACTAATGATAGTGGATTCATAATAGCAGGAAGGGCCTATTCTTCCAACACAGGTAATTTGACTGGATTGATCAATAATGGAGGTGGAGATTATTGGTTAACTAAATTGGACAAATCAGGAAACTCGTATTGAAGAAAACTAAAAGCCCCTTATTTAATTCTGCAATTTACTCTGAACCACTTCCCTATTTCCCAAACAACCTCATCACATCAAGCCCATTTGCAAAAATAAGCAAACCTAGTACCAGTGCAAAGCCAACATAAGTGGCATATTCCATAAATTTGTCTCCTGGCTTTTTACCTGTAGCCACTTCCCATATTAGGAACATCACATGACCCCCATCCAATGCAGGGATAGGCAATAAATTCATGATTGCTAAAATGAAAGATAGTATACCCGTGATGCGCCAGAAAGCTTCCCAATCCCAAGTCTGTGAAAATAATTTCGTGATGGAAATAAATCCACCAAGACTATCTTTTGCCTTGACATTGCCTTTGAATATCTGTGCGATTCCCTTAAACCAATCACCAATGAAAGCAGCCCCATCTTTAAAGCCTGCAGGAATAGCCTGAGCAAGGGAATAATCTTCACGGGCAGTCCATTTGAAATCATGCGCATTTTTCAGAGCAATTCCAATCTTTCCCTTTTCATCAATCGTGATGGACGTATGTTGTTCGGTTCCATTCCTGTTGATTCCGAGGTCAACTGTTTTGCCCCTTGCCTCACTTAGCGCTTTCATCACATCATGCTGAAACCTGACCTGATGTCCATCCACAGAAACAATCGCATCGTCTTTTTGAAGTTCGGCTTTTGCAGCAGGTGTTCCGGGCTTGACCTCACTGACTACAAAAGGAATTCGCGGACCAATGACACTATAATCTTTATAAAAATTAGATGCAAGTATCGGAATATATTTAGGATCGACATACACCGTCACATCACCTGAATCCCGGTGAACAATTATTTCTTTTGCATTATTTAATACGACCTCTTTTCGCAGCATGACCGGAGAAAATTCATCCATTTTCTCTCCACCAACGGAAATAATTTTATCACCGTCCTGCAATCCAATCTGCGTGCCTAACGAATCTGCATAAATCCCATATTCTAATTTTTCATTTACGAGATATTCCTTCCCATACACCCACAGCATCATACCGAATATCAGGAATCCTAAAAGAAAGTTGACACTAACACCACCCAGCATGATGATCAGCCGCTGCCATGCCGGTTTTGATCTGAATTCCCATGGCTTTGGTGGTTGCTTCAATTGCTCGAGGTCCATGCTCTCGTCTACCATTCCCGCTATCTTGACATATCCGCCAAGAGGGAGCCAACCGATACCGTATTCGGTCTCACCGATTTTCTTCTTTACAAGTGAAAATTTAGGATCAAAAAAGAGATAGAATTTTTCAACGCGGGTTTTAAACCATTTAGCCGGGATAAAGTGCCCCAACTCATGCAAAACAACTAATATGGAGAGGCTCAGGATTAACTGAGCTATCATCGTCAATACGCCCATGGATATGGAAAATTTGGTGAATTAATGTTTAAGATGTGGATAAACGATAGTTTTGGCTTATATGTTTCAAAACGAAGACGCGAAATTAAGCATTTATGGGGGTTAATGACCTTAATTGGTACTGCCTGCCGACGTTGGGCAAAGAAGGTGATTTGGTTTCCCTTTCCGGTGATGAATGGCATCATTGCTTCAAGGTATTGCGCCTGGAGGCAGGTGATTCGATCGTCCTTACCGATGGCTTAGGACAATGCAAAATGGGCACGATCAGGACAGTAACGAAACATGAAGGCTTGATTGAGCTGACTGATGACCTTCGCGCTGAATTTCGAAATCCAAGAAATTATAAAGTAAGCATTGGTATTGCGCCAACAAAAAACATCGACCGAACTGAATTTGCCATTGAAAAGCTGGTAGAAATCGGTGTCGATGAAATTTGTTTTCTTGAATGTAAACATGCTGAACGTCATCATTTGAGAATCGACAGGATGGAGAAAATAGTGGTGGCTGCAGCAAAACAATCAAGAAAGATCGTTTTCCCTGCCCTCGTTGATCTGACCTCACCGGAGCAGTACGTAAAACTTAAAAAATCAAGTCAACCGGATGTTAATGTACTGTGCTGTCACCTGGATAAGGAAAGTAAATCAATCACTGAAAATTATTTAGCCGGTCAGGACGTTGTTATGCTCGTAGGCCCCGAAGGCGGTTTTGCGCAGGATGAAATTGATGCTTTGAGGTGCCTTAACGCCAGGATAGTTCAATTAGGCCCATTCAGGCTTCGGGTAGAAACGGCTGCAATTACAGCATGCGTTAACATCCACTTACTAAATGAAATGAATACTAAAAAATGATCTATTCTCTTGTTCTTTCACTTCTCTTTTTAGCCACCCCAAAACCCGACGCAGAGCCAACATTAAAGCTGGCCCTTCTCAAATACAATGGTGGCGGTGACTGGTATGCCAATCCAACCTCATTGACAAATCTTTCAAAATTCTGCAATTCCACCCTTGGTACTGACTTAAACCCTGATTATTCTACTGTTGAAGTGGGAAGTGCTGATTTGTTTAATTATCCGTTTATCCACATGACGGGCCATGGCAATGTGGTGTTTTCCCCATCTGAAGCTGAAAATCTGCGCAAGTATCTGATTGGAGGAGGCTTTCTGCATGCTGACGATAATTATGGCATGGATCCATATATCCGTGTCGCATTAAAATCAGTTTTTCCTGAGTTGACTTTAGTTGAGTTACCTTTTGAGCATGGGATCTATCACCAGAAATATCAATTTCCGAACGGACTACCGAAGATTCATGAGCATGATGGTACAGCTCCCCAGGGCTTTGGACTCATCTATGAAGGACGCCTGGTAGTGCTGTATACATATGAATGTGACCTTGGCGATGGATGGGAGGATCCGGAAGTGCATCATGATCCCGAAGAAATCAGAATCAAAGCTCTCCAGATGGGGTCGAATATTGTGTCCTATGTGTTTAAGAATTGAGGTTGAAAAAGGAGGAGGCTAAGGCTAAGCCTAAGCCTAAGGCTAAGGATATGAGATTTGAGATTTGAGATTTGGGAAATTAGAGGGTGGGTGGTTAAAAAATGTACAACTCATTTATCTAGAAAAGACGAGAATTCAATTACCAGGGTTTTACTAATAAGTATCTTAATCAAACAGGTTGTTAAAGCGAAAATTATTCTTTCCATTATTGAGCTAACCGCCTATTTTTACGACTTCAACCATTGTAATTCTTTTTTGTGAAAGGCTTAAGCAACATAGATCAATTGTTCGATGCGAACCGGGACTTCCTGGAGAAATCTGCATTTGGTGTTTGTCAGCAGCTAGGCGAATGGATGAAGATCAATCCGGCACATATCAGGCTATACTTCGTGTATGCTTCCTTTATCACTTTTGGATCTCCTTTTGTCCTCTATCTCGTGATGGCCTTCTGGCTGAATGTCCGGAAATATATTTCGTCGGGTGCTAGACGGATTCTTTCGGAGTAATTTCAATTTCAAATCAAATATTTGCCTTTGAACTTGGGTACTGGCTAAAGCCTGTTTATGACATTCATAAAACCACCAGCTGAAGCAGATGGCAATTAGCAATCTTCAAAAAAGTCCAATTTTAATTAATACTCGATTTCTCAGCTGGAGCATAAAGTTTCTGCTCTCTCGAAAATTCAAATTTTAATTTATTTAGTCTTTTCTCAAAAAATAGACTTGCTTCAAAAATATTCATTTGCGTTTCATGACTATTGTCTTGGAATACAAATAGGAGATCTCTTTGAGACTTTCTTTTAGAGTTAATTCCTAATTGCCCTGGGATTTATCCCGGGGTACAGAAACCGGATAGACACGGCTTGAGCCAATAGCTAAAGCTATTTTCAAAAACTTTACCCATTCCATTTATATAACTTTGATATATGTCATCAACCAACTTTTCCCTGGAAGCAAACATCATCGACATCCCGAATCGCAAAATTGGTTTTGGAAATATTATAGTCGAAGAAGGTTTAATAAAAGACATTTTTATTTCTGCAGCAGAGAAAAAAGGCCATCCTTATCTTTTGCCTGGATTCATTGATGCGCATATACATATCGAAAGCTCGATGCTCACACCTCCGGCATTTGCTGCGAAAGCTGTGATGCATGGAACGGTTTCCACAGTGTCAGATCCACATGAGATAGCAAATGTTTGCGGTATAGAAGGGGTTAGATACATGGTGGGCCTTGGTAAAAA
>JBDSPM010000010.1:0-4344 GCA_039930325.1 Saprospiraceae bacterium | reverse complement strand
ACTGATAACGTGGCTGAATTGAGGCTGCAGCGAGAGCTCACTGCTATGTCCGCTATGTACGCTGAGGTGTTGAAGAATACTGAGGTCGCTGATTTTTCACTTCGCAACAAGACACCTTTTATTCAGGTTATTGACGCACCGATTCTTCCGTTAGCGCCTGCATTACTTTCTCTGCCTCGTCTGCTTCTTATCGGCCTGGTTTTGGGCGGCTTTATCGGTGTTGCCATTATCGTGGCACGTAAATTTTTTAGACACCTTCTGGCATAGGGAATTCCTGTTATCTTTAGTTGTTATGAAATCCTTACTGTATTCCATTCCCGGTTATAGTTTGATGTTGATTCTTTCCTCGTGTGCTAGCATTAAGCCATATTATGCTCCGGACTCGAACACTCATCCAATAGAAACAACATCCCCCGCCAGTTCTGGTATTGACTATTCTCTTTTTCTTGTCGGCGGCATCTCCCTTAAAGAGAATTCTCCTGTTTTAAATAGTATCCAATCCGCTGCGGGTGCACAAAAATCAGGTCTTGTATTACTTGGTGATGTATTGAGTATAGATGAACTGCCTTCCATCACGGCTACTGACCTCACAGACACAAAAAATGAAATCGGCAGGATTCAAAGTCTTGATACCAAGTTCAAAGATCTCTTTCTTCTCCCCGGAGAAAAAGAGTGGACTACCGAAAAAAAGATTTCACCATCTGCGATCAATTCTCTCGACCAGGTTATTAAGAACGTTCGTGATAAGGGCAGGTTCGTCATGCCAAGAAAAGGCTGTGGTTCACCTGAGTCTATTCGTATAGCAGACAATGCCATTCTGGTTTTGATCGATTCGCAATGGGCGATAGAATCCGCGAGTCGCTCTGGAGAAAAGCTTCCCGGTTGCGAACTCGGAAGTGTGCTGGAATTAAAGCTTGCTATTAAAGATATTATTCTGTCTCATCCCTCTGATCATATTATCCTTGCCACGCATCACCCCATATATGCGAATGGAATTACCGCCGGAAACTATCCTTTAGCAAGTCACCTGTTGCCTCTGCCCATAGTGGGGACATTTATTACCGGCATAAAGTCCCTGTTGGCCTCAGATCAACATTTTGGTCATCCTGCATATGAAGCGTATCGTGCGGCTTTTATTTCTGCTATTGACGGATGCAAAAATTGTGTGGTTGTCTCCGGACATGAGAAGAGTCTGCAATACTACGAGCATTCCGGCCAGCAATACCTGGTAGCAGGAAGCGGTGGTGATATCGGCTATGCCCGCAAAGGTGAAAAATCCGGTTTCTCCTATATGTCAAAGGGCTTCGTGCGTACAGATATTATGAAGGATGGTTCCCTGAACGTTTTATTCTTTTCGGTTGGCGAGGACGCTGTTTCGCATCCTGTCTGGCAAAGGTCCTTTCCTGCGTCAATTCAAAAAACAGATGCCGCATACACTAATTTTTCTGATCCGCCTGTTTTAGGAGACAGCATCGTGATGCAGGCTTCGACACAATACGAGAAAAAAAAGTTTTTACGAGGCAATGCGTATCACAAAGCCTGGAGTGAAAAAATTAAAATGCCCGTTCTGTGGCTTGACAAAGTCCATGGCGGCCTTACCGCATTGCAGCTTGGCGGCGGACACCAAACCCGTTCATTGCGTTTAGAAAATGCATCGGGCGAGCAATATGTTCTTCGTTCTATCGACAAACTGGTAAGTGTCGTTTTACCGCCTGCACTTCGTGGCACTTTTGCGGAAAGTATTGTACAGGAAGGAATCGCTTCTTCCAATCCGTATGGAGCTCTTGTAGTTCCACCTTTAGCGAAAGCAGCAGGTGTGTTTTATTCGAATCCATCTATTGTGTATGTTCCCCGGCAGCCTGCGCTTGGCATCTACAATGATGACATAGGTGATGGAGTTTATTTGTTTGAAGAACGTCCTGGAGGCAGTACTTCCGGTTTTTCAAATTTTGGAAATACCGAAGAGACATTCAATACGCTTGATGTGATCGATATGGTAAATGAATCACACAAAAATGTGGTGGATCAGAAAGCCGTTCTTCGAACACGCCTGTTTGATATCTGGCTAGGGGATTGGGACAGGCACGATGATCAGGTTCGATGGGCTTCGTTTAAAGAAAATGGCCAGACCGTCTTCCGGCCTATTCCCAGGGATCGCGATCAGGTTTTTTTTAAAAACGATGGCTTGCTCGATTACCTCGGCAGCAGGCCTTATTTTCAACCCGCACTTCGCAGGTTTCAGGGAAAAATTGATTACCTGCCGGGATTGGTTTGGGCCGGAAAATTTTTCGATCGCTCTTTTTTACACGAACTCACCGAGGATGATTTTCTCAAAGCTGCAAAACATTTGCAGGCATCCTTAACTGACGATGTTATCGAAGAAGCTTTTTCACGCTGGCCGAAAAAAATAGACTCGCTGGACGGTAAAGAAATAAGATCGATCCTTCGTGCTCGTCGTCAACACCTCGTTGAAGATGCCCGTTCTTTTTATAGCTTGCTTTCCAAAGTAGTGGCCATCCCGGGAACGGATGATCCGGATATTTTCACCATCGACGCTCTTGACCCTCATCATGTGTCCATCACAGTAGACAGGATCGCGGGTAGCGGCGCGCAATATTCTTTTTATAAACGCACCTTCAGTGATGATGTCACCAAAGAGATTCAGCTTTTCGGCTTAGACAAGGCCGATTCATTTCATTTTCTTGGTCAGGGACATTCGTCTATCCGCATGCGTATCGTAGGAGGTCGGGGCAATGATGAGGTTACAGATGAAATGCAGCATTCAAAAATAATAGCTTACGATTCTCCAGGCGGCATGCACATTAGCGAAGGCCATGTCACAAGCAGGTTCAATAATAAGCCTTTTAACAACACGTATGATCGTACTGACTATAGCCTTAATAAACTCTTTCATTTTCCGGCTCCCACGTATTATACTGATGAAGGTTTTGGTTTGACGTACAATGTATGGTGGACCCGCTTTGGATTTCGTTCAGATCCTTTTAAATCAAGACACACCCTTTCTGCATCCTACTTCTTTAAAACAAGGGCATTCATTGGTAAGTATTCCGGGGAATGGCTTCATGTTTTCGGAAATTTTGATTTGGGCTTGGATGCTTTTGTTACGGGACCCACCTTCACGCAATATTTTTATGGGTTGGGTAATGAATATATAAATTACGGCCACGATACCAAATATCATATCGTTAAGGGCAGCCAGGTCCTTGCTGCGCCATCCGTAAATTATCGTTTTGGTTTTGGCAACAAACTTTTTCTAAAAACATCCTATCAATTTATAGATCTGGAAAATAGCCACGAAGAACCCCGCTTTGTCTTTAGCCCGGAATCCCATCTGACACAGGATGATTTTGGTAGACGAGATTATTTTGGAATTACAGCAGGATATCAATATACTCGACTTGACAATATTAGTTTTCCTTCCCGCGGAGGAGACTTTACGATTTCACTGGGGAGCCGCACATCACTTTCCGGCCCCACTATAAGTCATCAGCTGTTGTCTGCAGGTATGACGCTGTATATTCCCTTCGATGTTTCCGGAAGTGTAGTTCTTGCAACACATCTCCAGGCAGATAAACTTTTTGGTAAAAAAGAATTCTTCCATGCCCTTACTTTGGGTGGACCGGATCAGCTGCGCGGTTTCAGAACGGATCGGTTTGCAGGTGATGCTCGTATCTTTCAAAATACAGATTTGCGTTTGAAGCTTTTCCGGGTGCGCGGAATGTTCCCATTTAATGTTGGCGTTTTTGGTTCTTTGGACTATGGGCGTGTGTGGCTTGAAAATGATATTGCTGCTGCCGATAGGTGGCACATAGGTTATGGGGGTGGAATTTTTATTGTTCCCTTCGGACTTACCGCGTTCAGGATTGGATACATGGCCGGCGAAGAAGATTACCAGGTAACTATTGGAGGTTCCTTAAAATTCTGACATTTCGTCTACTAATATTTATTTTCCATGCAATCCCGTATGACCACGTCCAGCAATTGTGCAACGGACCATCCATACGCTTTCGCTTGTTGTGGAATGATAGAAGCCTCTGACATCCCTGGTGTTGTGTTTGCCTCTAAAAGATAGAACACATTGTTTTCAAGAATGTAATCAAACCGCACCATACCTCTGCATCCCAGCATACGATAAAGAAACCCAGATCTGTCCTTGCATTGTTTCGCCAAATCTTCTGAAAGCCTCGCCGGTGTTATTTCCTGGCTTTCTCCCTCATACTTTGCGGCAAAATCAAAAAACTCTCCCTTCGGAATAATTTCGGTGATTGGGAAGACGTGATAGTTGGATCCCTCTCTTACGACTCCGCAGGAATATTCCGGTCC
>JBDSPM010000009.1:0-3033 GCA_039930325.1 Saprospiraceae bacterium | reverse complement strand
AAAAAAAACGAACGTCCGCGGTCAGAGATATGCGAACGTCCAAACCAAGATGTGAGTAATGAGATGTGCGTAGTGAGACAAAAAATCTCAAATCTCACATCCCATATCTCAAATCCTTTTCGTCTATTGACCCTGCTCCCTGCCCTCCCGCACCATCACTGTGTGATGGCGGGATCTTCGCGACGCTACGACCTCCTCTTTGTCTATTGCCTATTGTCTCTTGGTCCTCCCGGATTTCCACCATTTGCTTTCCTCAGCAGTCCGCGATTGAATTCTCTCTCCGCAGCCTGCAACATGATGATCTTCCTGGGACTGATCACCTTGCGTAGATCTGCAATCAATTTTTTCTGCAGGTCAAGTCTGCGTTGTTCCTGGATGATGTGCTTGTCGATGATGGTATTTGCTTCGTCATCGGTGATCGTCATCAGGTCAGGGCGCTCCATATCATCTTTCATGTCTTTCAGTGCGTCTTTGTGTCCGTTGTAGATAGGCCAAAATTTCGTGGCTTCATCCGGTGTGAGGTTCAATCGCTGGGTGATGAAAGCGATGCGTTGCGATTGGATACGTTGCCGGGCTTCTTTTGACAATGGGCCCTGCGGTTGTGCAAACCCCAGCAAAGGAATGATCATTACACTGAGGATTATGATTAAAAATTTGAGTTTCATGTTTATTTAGTTTCTGTGTTATTTAAAATAAGTCTTCCGGATCTGCTCCGTTGGTTTCTTCGATGAGATATTGCTCTATCGCATCTTTTGGAACATCTAACTGGCTTTCGTCAACCTGTATGTCTTCGGTTTCAAGTAAAGGCTCGAAATCATCGATATTTTCATTTGCGTATTGATAGGCTTCCACGGCGCTGAAATCATTCGTTGCGACCATGCTGGATTTAGATAAAAACCACCATCCACCGATGCTTAGGCATGTAAGTACTGCTGCTATGCTGATGATCCGCTTCCATGCTATGATCTTTGTTGCAGATTGAGACTCAGCTTTCTTCCAACGGTTTAATACTTCCCCAGGGAATTTTTCGAAATATCCTTCAGGAGCATCCATTGCTTTCCTGACCGGGAATCCCGGTGCGAGGTCTTTCATTTCGTTTTGGATATCATCTTCCTCTTTCATTTTATAGTATTTGTTTTGAACGAAATTCTTCTTCTATTTTTCTCACTGCATGATGAAAAGATGCCTTCAGTGCGCCTTCTGTCAATTGCAGCATTTCAGCCATTTGTTTATATGACAATTCATCGAAATACCTCATCCTGAAAACCATTTGTTGTCGTTCGGGAAGACCTGTTACTACAGTCTCAAGTGATGCATCTAAATTTTCTGTATTCAGATAGGCTTCAGCTTTATGCACATCGTGATTCTCCAATTCTATTGTCTTCAGCCTGGAATATTTCTTTTGATGATTGATCACCTCATTCGAAGTGATCCTGTACATCCATGTGAAGAGCTCTGATCTGCCTTCATATCCGTTGATATGTCTGAAGATTTTAATAAATGTGTTTTGCAAAATATCATCCGCGTCTTCGTGAGAGCTTACTTTTCTTCTCACCACACTATAGAGTCGTTGCTGGTATTTGATCACCAGGTGCTTAAATCCTTCCTCCTGCGTCCGGGGATGAATTGCCAGCTTAAGTATCTCTTCGTCAGTCATTTTGGTCTCACAATATCTAAGACAACGGAAGATAGTGAAGGTTTAATGCGACTGTATCTAATGATATATCCAGATGAAATTTGAGGATGCCGGATTAAAGGACACCAGATTCCAGACTCAAGACTTAAGACTCAATTTCAAAGTCGGATACATCAATTCAGGGTTTACAAATAACACATCGTGCGTCCGGTATCTGGCATCCTTTTATCTGGTATCCAAATTTGAATGCACAACCAAATTTATCCGCCATTATGCATCCGGGATCCATGAAACACTTAGGCCGAAATTTCAATTCTTACATATATCAGCCCAGTAACTAAGCATTAACTGTTAAGTATCTTCGCCTCATGAAGTATCTGGCTCGATTACTTTTAAAGATCCTTGGCTGGAAAGTCGTTGTGGAAATACCACTTGATCTTAAAAAGTATGTGGTCGCAGTAGCTCCACACACCAGCTGGAAGGATTTTTTTCTTGGATTGGTGGTTCGGTCATCTATCGGTCGCAGCATTTATTACCTGGGGAAGCGAGAATTATTTGACAGCCCGTTTGGATTCTTCTTTTGGTGGACTGGAGGACGTCCTGTGGATCGAAAACAGAAAACAGGTTTGGTAGATCAGGTTGTGGCGCTATTCAATGGAAGTGAAGAATTTGCTATTTGCATTGCTCCTGAAGGGACACGAAAAAAAGTAAGCGATTTTAAAACCGGTTTTTATTTCATTGCACAAAAAGCAAACGTACCCATCATACCTTGTCTTTTTGATTATGGGAACAAAATGGTGCATTTTATGAAGCCATTTTACACGACTTTTGACTCTGAAAAAGATTTGAATCTCATCTGGAGCTATTTTGATGGCGTGAAGGGTGCGAAGGAGGGAGGGAGTATATCGGGACCCAGAAATTGATCGGCGTAGGCTGAGCCTACGCCGGAGCGTCCGCAAATTTCCGATTTGCGTAATGTATACTTACTGTTTTCGAATTACGATTTTAATAAGTTCCGTGAAACAGAGTTTCGCTGACGCCAAAGCGTAGGCTGAGCCTACGCTTATCAAATAACCTTACTCATTCAACTTTCTCAGCCGCATATTAAAATCTTTCTCTTCGACGGGCATACTTACCTTATCAAATATTTCCTGCAACTCTTCTGAATGTGCAAGGCTCTTTGCTTTTTGGATATCGATGTGAATAAACTGCGCCCACAAAAGCGATTTTAATTTTCTTTCCGCATCGTACATTCTCATCTCCACCTGCAGAAACTTTGGCTTGGATTCAATCAGCTGACTTTCAATTGTCACCTCCTCCATCAACAATGCCGGCCGGATATAAGCTATCTGGTTTTGTGTCACTACCCAACCCAATCCCGTGGTCCTGCTGTATTC
>JBDSPM010000008.1:0-2572 GCA_039930325.1 Saprospiraceae bacterium | reverse complement strand
CGGTATGCCATGTTCGTATTCTAACTGCCATAAAGAATTGAATGAACTTCCTGAGGGTTCAACACCTACTCTTGTCCACAGTTCTTCACCCTTTTGCTGAAAAGCAAGAGTGAGCGCCAGGACTTTGCCGATGCTTTGAATAGAAAATTTTTCCTCATGATCTCCTATCCCATAGTGTTCGTCCTCAACAGTACAGAGATGAACACCAAATTTTGAGGGATCGATGGATGCAAGCTCTGGGATGTATTCGGCTACATGACCATCCTGAGGAAGGGTGAGTATATCAGAATATATTTCATCAAGAATGCTTTTGTAATCAATTTGCATGCGGAAGAGTGAACGAAATAATTGAATGAGTTAGTGCGATTAAGTTCCCTTCAGCCTGAATATTTTCAACGATTTTCCATTCATATAGTACAGGTTACCATTGACATAATCGATTTCGTAAATAGGCGTTTTATCATCAAATTGATATCGCGCGATTTGAGCAGCATCCTGTTTGCGGATTTGAAACAATGCCAGATTTTTCCCCTCATCCTTTGAAAAGAAAAACGCATACTCTTTATCAATTTGAGCCATTGTCCCTCTTTTTTGAAAAAAGAAAGCTGCATTCCCTGCATCCTCAGAGATATCCATACGGCGAACATATTTATTATAGTCTTCCTGTGATCCTACCATCATGGATTGCCCCGCACCCACAAGTCCACTCCCCCAACCAGCAAGCGTACCGGCAGCCGTGGCAAACCCAAGTAATCCTCTTCCAAAAGAACCCGGATTTGGAAAATAATCATACTTGACAGTCTCCAGCTTACCATCCTTCAATTTACACAGGTAATATTCCTTCGGACCATAAATAAAAAATCCACCCTTCACTACATCAATACCAGACAATTGAGATCTCAAATCAAGCGTTCTTGAAATAATATCAAGACTATTGAGATTGACGGCATAAACAGTGTAAATTGAGTTTTTCTGCCCGGTAGAAGTTGTAGTGATTCTTTCATCGACAGCAAATACAGTGTTCGTCGCCTCATCCAATACATAATGCTGCGCAGGAATAATTTCGTACTTCTTGCCTTCCGTTTTGACAAAACGCAGGTTGTATCCGGAATCTGTGATTTTGACATCACCAATCTGGACGGTTTGTCCTCCATTAAATACGGGTGTTTCTTTGGCCAGTTTTTCAGGTTTTTTCCAAACCTCATCACCCGTAACAGGATCCATCAACATCCTTCTGTTCTTGTAATAAACCATGATCTTATCACCCTCTTCCACGATATCGGAAATTTCCTTTGCAGAAAAATCCTTTTTCCATTCCGGTTCACCTTTCGCAGAATTAAAATCATAAATATTAAAACCCTCTTCATGCGCCACGATAAATCCATCTTTATAGGGTTGCATGAATAAGATGTTTCCATCCAGCTTTATTTCTTTCTTCCACGCCTCTTCACCTGTAGCAGCGTCGACCACAATCAGGCGTTTTCCGAATTTATCCCCATCAGACATATCCATCAATCCACCTAATCCACCTCGTCGCTCTGCTATAGCAATTAATTTTGAAGATTTACTAAATAGCACTATTCCCGGCTCCAGCGATTGCGTCCACTTCAAAGCACCGGATACCGGATCGATCAGCATCATATCTTTTTTATGTATATAGACGATGTCACCTATTGAGGCGATATACGGCTTAAGTCCATGCGTGGAATTGTAAACAGGGTTACTGTCTGTGATACCACTCATTGATACTGTGGCTAACTTGTCAATATCTGTTTTCCAGAGAAATGTCTTCCTGATCGGATTGAATCCATAAAGCCTGAATACTCCATCTGCGACCACTTTAACCACCAATAAATCCTGGGCCGGAAATAAGTGGAAAGAATTAATTCGTTTAATTCCGTCTTTTTCTCCATCTACTATGACATTGCCTGTCACAACATCTACGAAGCTGTTACCGAGGTAGGTAATGGTAGTAGCGGGTAATTCAAAATAATCATCAAAACCTTCATGTGTTGTCGTCTCAGATAGCGAAGCAACTCCCAATCTTTTGATCTCCCACATTTTTTCAAATGTCTCAGGATTCATGCCTATGTAAGATGTCTTGGTCTTAAAAACCGGAATTCCCGTAAGGGAGTGCACAAACACTGCATCACATGCACTGCTCAGTTCGGTCTCATGAACCGGTTTCAATTGAGCCTTGATATTTATTTGCAAAAGGAATAGTAAAATAATCGACAGGTTAAGAATTCGCATATTAATTCTATATTTTTGGGTGAAAGAAAAAGACGACTTCAATATAAGAAAAGATTACAATAACGAATTTACTCTCCAGAAATACTGCATATACTTCAGAAAATGTAAGATATGGATAGATATTCTTTATTCACCACTTCAAAATTAACACAACAGACATATTTATATGATGCAGGACCGATCACTGAATACCGAATATATTCATAAGAAGTGGGACCAATTTCATTTATTGTTTATTGCCCATTGCTTATTGTCTATTGCCTATTCCTCAAACAATTGGCCCCGCCACTGCACTCAATGTATCCAATCCCAGCCTATG
>JBDSPM010000007.1:0-2768 GCA_039930325.1 Saprospiraceae bacterium | reverse complement strand
TCAAATTTTTCACCCTTGGGGGAAGAGGATTCGCAGAATCAAAGGGGACAATTGGTCAAAGACACGCGACTATCATGCAAAAGTTCCCACTCGGTTGCTGAGCTGAAGCACAAGGTTAGTGAGAAAGCTGGTCGAAGTATGGGGGAACAGGCTTCGAAGAATCCAAGGGGGCGAATACAGTCCTCCATGACGCCTGCTAAGCTGCGCTTAGGACTGCGACAAAAAGAAGAGGGGTTGTGATTTTTCTGTTACAGATATGTCGCTCCTATGGAGCTTGGGATCTTCCCTGCAGCCAGGAGGCTGCTTTTCAAGTCAGAGCAATGAGGAAGACTTATTACAATCCGTCCGGGCCGGATTTGCAAAATCCGCCCATCAGGCCTTTTTTTGAAGCTTGCGGCTTCAAAAAATTATCCTGAGAATCCTAGCATCCGGCATCCGGAGTCTGGCATCTAAAATTTAACACCTAAAATCTCCAGGATAACATGAGATTTCCAGACCATCCCTAAACAATTTACTCGCATCATGCTTTTTAGTATAAATCATTTTCTTATATTTCATTCCCCAACTGATGGGCAACCTAAAAACCTCCTTATGAAACTAAACCTACCCCCATTCATTTTTACCCTACTCGTAATCTTCACCCTGAATTATGGTGATCTGAAAGCCAATCCTGAATTCGATTACGGTACGATATCAACTGAATGTTCAGATCTGACAAATGACTATTCCCTTACCTCCACGACTACTCAGTGTTATCCGCCGGATTGGACATATACCTATAATATCGGCCCGACTTCTGCCACATGGCAATGGGGAGGCGTACCCGGTGCCAACGGATATATAATTCAATGGCGATATCCGAATGGATCGTGGAACAATCTTCCGGGAGTCTGTTACCAGACCTGGATCAATGTGACTAACCTGCAGGCGTGTACTTCATATGAATGGCGCGTCGGGTGCTATTGTTCCGGATATTACAGCTCATGGTGCTATCCATGCCCGTTTAATACCACATGTTATGATTGCCAGTATCCCGCTTGGCTGACATGTAATAATATCACAGATAATTCTGCTACGTGGAAATGGGCCGGTGTCCCCGGTGCTGATTACTATTGGATACAGTGGCGCTATCCGGGTGGGTCATGGTATGACTATGGCTCTTGCTATGGAACATGGGTCAACGTCAACAACCTGCAATCCTGTACCACGTATGAATATCGGGTTAAAAGTCATTGTTATTATGGATGGAGCAGCTGGTGCAATCCATATTCTTTCACAACCTACTGCAACAATTGCCCTGCTCCTTACGGATTATACACGAAGGACATTGGTATTACTAAAGCCACTTTCAAATGGGCACCTGTTTCAGGAGCCATAAGTTATTCCGTGCAAATACGTGATCATTATGGGACCTGGTATGATGTTTCTGGCAGCCCTACATCAGGTATATGGATTACGGCCTTCAATCTGTCACCATGCAAATCGTATGAATGGCGAGTGAAGTCTAATTGCTCTTATTACAGTTCCTACAGTAACTGGTCGCAACCCATTTCCTTTACCACTTCATGCAGTAACGGATGCTATGCACCGCAATGGGTGTATACAAATGCCATTACCGGCTCATCTGCTGCATTGCATTGGGGTGCCGTGGACGGAGCAGATTATTATGTGGTAGAGTGGCGACCTTTCGGTGGAACCTGGAATCAAATACAGGCAGGGACCAATACCGTGGCGGAACTCACAGGGCTTCAATCCAATACTTCCTATGAATGGCATGTGAAGTGCCATTGCTATAGTGGCAATTTTAGTGACTGGTCATCCATTACCACGTTTACTACACTTGGAGGTACATGCGGTATGCCCTTCTTCAGATATACCACACCTATCACTGACTCAACAGCTACGCTCAACTGGTCAGCGGTTCCGGGGGCATTGAATTATTCGGTCCAGATCAGGCTGCTCAATGGCATCTGGATGGATATCCCAGGCAGCCCGACTTCGGGGACTTCCATCACGGTTACGGGCTTATTGCCTGATACAATGTATGAATGGCAAATGCAGGTCAATTGCGGTAATGGTACCTACGGTGGTTGGTTATCTCCTGTTATGTTCAGGACCGGTGCATCATCAGGATGCAATACGCCGGGTTCACTGTATGTAGATAGTCTGACATTGACGTCTGCTATCTTGAAGTGGTCACCTGTTCAGGGAGCTGTCACTTATTCGGTTGAGATCAGGTTATCACCTCAAAGTGCATGGACGCCGGTTTCCGGAAGTCCGGTGAATACCAATTTTATTCTTGTGGATAGTTTAAATCCATTCACTTTATATGAATGGCATGTGAGAGCAAATTGCGCGGGCGGACTTCACAGTTTCTATTCGAATACATCACAGTTTACTACAACGAACCTGCCACCATGTTATGCGCCGATAAGCCTTACAGCAGATTCAATCACCGATTCCACAGCAGTATTGAGATGGTCTCCGGTTTCGGTTGCCCAGGTTTACCAGGTGCAAATTCGGTTACCTAATGGAATTTGGGTAGGTGTTGGAGAAATTGTGGGTGACACTTCATTATTAGCTACTGGATTAACGCCGAATACAACGTATGAATGGCATGTACGGTCAAAATGTGATGCAGGGCAATTCAGTAACTGGTCTTCTTCATCAACGTTTACAACAACGGGGACGGGCGGTGCTTTAAATGATGATTGTGCTAGTGCTACATTGCTTACTGTCGGGACCACGTGTGATCCGACGTTTGCTTC
>JBDSPM010000006.1:0-10040 GCA_039930325.1 Saprospiraceae bacterium | reverse complement strand
TGAGATGCGGTTGCTGAGCTGTAGCACAAGGATATGTGAAAGCAGGTCGAAGCATGAGATGCGAGATGTGAGATGCGGTTGCTGAGCTGTAGCACAAGGATATGTGAAAGCAGGTCGAAGCATGAAATGTGAAATGTGAAATTTTCTAAGAAAAACTTAATTTTTATTGTTTTGCTAGAATGTCTGAGCATTCTGAAAGGCTGTGGTATTTTGATTAAATTTTAGCGTCTGGCATCTATTTCAGCATGTTCAATTCCTTGATTCAAAGCATCCCTGCATGATAACCTTATGAACGTTGTTTTTAACAGATGTTTAAACTCTTTATTAATTCCAGGTTAAACTCCAATTCTATTTTGAAAATGATGGGGTTATGCACCTAATTTGGATGAATAATTAACAAATAAACCAGTTTTCCCAATGAAGAATTTAATGCTATTAAGCTTTATCAGCTTCGGGTTTTTTATTTCGTGCAGTCCGCAGTATACCTATTTTACAAAATCATTGTACGAAAAAGAAAAGTGGACGAAAGAAGATATTACACGGATTCAATTTTATGTTTCCAGGGATATTACATTGTCACGGGCAGTGTCTGACGACGAGACCTCGATCACCGAAGGGAAGATCAGGATCATCAATGGAAAGAAAGTTCAGCAGGTAGTCATTAAGCAGGGCACCCCGGGTGTCGTAGTGCTTATGCCCAAAGAGGATCGTTTCGGAATAAGCTTTGAAGAAGCAGATAATGATGCTTTCCTGATGTTCGGACCCAATCCAAAATATGATGACCGTTTTGCTCTATTGGCCCAGGACTGGGAACGTGCGAGCGGTAAAATTCACTACAAAGGACAAATGTATACTGTTGATGCCGGTAGTGCATACGCCAGCCTGATGGTTGATCTAAAACGAATAGGTGAGAATCAGTATGAAACAAAAAGAGTACAAGGAAGGAAAGTGGATAAATAAGTACGAGGTACGAATGACGAACAACGAATATCGAATATCGAATATCGAATATCGAATATCGAGCGCAGCGAAGATTCCGCCGAAGACGAAGTCAAGATGCGGGAACGAATAACAAATAATAAATAATGAATTAAATAACCAATATCGAAGAACGAAGATCTAAGTTCGAAGGAATAAGGACGAATGACAAAGGACCACTCACTTTCTCACTCTCTTACTTTCTCACGCTCTCACGCTCTCGCTACTGGATGCCTTTCAGGAAAGGAACAAATTTAAATTTTCCAAAAGCTTTGCTTTCAGTATTTCCGTTTTCAAGTAAAGTGTATCTCCACATCGTCTGGCTATGATCATCACCAATAGGAATGACAAGATAGCCACCCGGCGCCAATTGTTTTATGAGTGATTCAGGAAGAGTAGATGCTCCGGCAGTCACAAGAATTTTATCAAAAGGCGCAAACATTGACAAGCCGGAATATCCATCGCCGAGAAATGTTCGGATTGCCCGGTAACCTAATTCTTTTAATAGCTTTTCTGTTTTTTCAAAAAGTGCGCTCTGTCTCTCGATAGAATATACTTTAGCTCCAAGCTCAGACAGAATACAAGCCTGGTAACCTGAGCCTGTGCCTACCTCAAGAATTTTATCACCCTTTTTTATATCCAGTAAACCTGTTTGAATAGCTACAGTTAAAGGCTGCGAAATCGTCTGATCACATCCGATGGGGAATGCAACATTTTTGTAAGCCCATTCCTCAAATGCTTTTTCAAGGAAAAGATGCCGGGGAACCTTTGCCATGACAGACAATACTTTTTCATCCCCTATACCTTCCTTTCGAAGAGTATCGATCAAATGCATACGAAGTCCCTGATGCTTGTATGTATCTCTACGCAAGATTGTTTATTTTACCCAGAAGTTACGCAATGATTTTAAATAGAAAAAATCCGGTGGTATACCGGTTATCTCAGATGTGCAAAGCTAATTATTTATATTATAAAAAAACATAATATATGAGTGACATCAAGTTTGGGACCGATGGCTGGAGAGCAATTATAGCAAATGATTACACTGTAAAAAACGTAACCAGGGTAGCGGAGGCAGCTGCAATTTTTATGGAAGAGCGTGCTTTTCAAAAAGTGGTGATTGGATATGATTGCAGGTTTGGAGGAAAGATGTTTGCTGAAGTGACTGCGCAGGTTATGGGGAGCCATGGGATAGAAGTAGTCATGGGCGATCACGTAGCCTCTACACCAATGGTATCCCTTGGTGTTCACAAACTTGGGGCTGATCTTGGTATTGTGATTACCGCCAGTCATAATCCACCTTCGTATAATGGTTTCAAACTAAAATCTTCATTTGGAGGCCCCTCCATTCCGGATGATATTGCTTCCGTAGAAGGGCATATACCGGATGATGCCATGAAGCACCTGGTATCCCTTGACGAAATGAAAGCAAAAAAACTTTTGTCCTATGCGGATCTTGAAGACCTCTATTATGATCACGTACTGGCTTCATTTGATATTGACGCAATAAAAAAAGCACGCTATAAGATAGGGTATGATGCCATGTATGGCGCAGGGTATCTTATTTTTCCGCGTATCCTGCCGGAAGCTGCTGTCCTGCATTGTGATTATAATCCTTCCTTCTACGGACAGGCGCCTGAACCCATCGAACGAAATCTCACGGCATTCAGTGAAATGATAAAAGCAGATCCTCAAATTCAGATAGGCATTGCTACGGATGGAGATGCTGACCGCATAGGAATGTTTGATGAAGATGGAGTGTTCGTTGATTCACATCATATACTTTTATTGCTTCTGTACTATCTCCATAAAGTTAAAGGGATGACAGGAAAGGTGGTGATTTCATTTTCAGTGACGGATAAAATGGTGCAGCTCGCAAAAAAATACGGGCTTGAATATGAGGTGACGAAAATAGGCTTTAAATACATCGCCGAGATCATGACCAGGGAGGATGTGCTTGTAGGAGGTGAAGAGTCCGGAGGGCTTGCGGTGAAAGGCCATATTCCGGAGAGAGATGGGATATGGAATGGCCTGATCATTCTTGAATTCATGGCAAAGAGCGGTAAATCGCTTCGCGAGTTAATTCAACTGGTATATGATGAAGTGGGGACATTTGCTTTTGACCGTGATGATCTCCATATTACAGAAGATGTAAAACAGGCAGTTCTTACAAAATGCCATGAAGATAAATTCACATCTTTTGGGCCCTACAGGATCGAACGAACAGAGAAATTGGATGGATTTAAATATTATCTGAATAATAATACCTGGGTCATGATTCGTCCTTCTGGAACCGAACCTGTATTGCGTGTTTATTGCGAAGCACCGGACAGGGCAGTGGCAAGGTATACGCTGGATGTTGTAAGAAAAGAATTGTTGGGATAGGTTAATATTAAACTGGTTACTTAAAATATCATATCAGAAAGAAATAGAATTCTCATAAACATATTACTTTAAAAATTTAATATTTATATGCATTGGTCACCACAAAAGGTATGCTTAACTTCAATACTCCGGCTTTTCCGGCGATGTTATTTAATCTTTCTTCAATATTTCCAAATAGGGCATCCACCATTTCTACCGGTAAAATTTTGACCCACGAATCCATGAAAGCCATCCGAATAAAATAATGATTCAGCATGGCTGATCCGTCTGCGAAATGGTATTTAAACATGGCATGTTCTACATTTTTTATCGTAAAACCATTTGCTTTCAATAAAGTGACCACTTCATTCAGAGGCCGGCGTTTTTCATAAATATGACGATGCATGGATTTGATTTCTTTTTCCAATCCATTTTCCATCAGGATAATTTCGAGCTGATCATAAAATTCATACATCGTTTTGTCCAGGTTCATAGTCATCACAAGCTGAGCGCCTGGTTTGCTGATTCGGGAACATTCAGATAGCACTTTGTCCATATCCTGAACATTATTCAGGCCATTATTACTTACGATCAAATCAATGGAATGGTCTTCAAGAGGAATTGCTTCGGCGACACCTTCAAAAATGGTTATGTTCTGAAGGCCATAAAAAGCAATCTTCCTGCGGACACGATCTATCGCAGCTTTCCAGGGATCTATACCATATACTCTGGAGCTGCCTCCAAGACGCATGGCAAGTTCAGTGAGTGGAAAACCGGTTCCGAAACCAATATCCAGTGCTGTGATGCCCAATTTGTAATCAACCGTTTCAAGCAATTTCAAACCAAATGGAGCCGACCATAGCGGGAGCTCATCGAAGACCTCTACAAGTTCGCCGGGATCGAAGTTGTTGTCCAAATATTTCTTCATTCTGATTAAAATCTCCCTAAAATATAAATAATGAGTAATTTGTAAATTAATCAAAACAAAATAATATGAACCAACGTAGATTTTTTTGGGTACTTCTCGCCCCTGGTTTCCTTTTTCTTCAATCCTGTGAAATGAAGGAGAGTCATGAGAAGATGGTTGTAATCAACCAGGATTCTGTAAAAGCTAAAATTGTCGCTCTGGAAACAGGCTATGCTGTTGCCAGCAATGCTAAAAATGTGGACGGAGTAGCTGTATACTATTCAGCTGATGCCCAAAGTCTGGCGAATAATGAACCTACGCGTGTTGGAATGGATGCCATCAAAATGGGTATCAAAAAAGAAATGGCGAACGACACATTAGGAAACACTATTTCCTTTGTCACTACCGGTGTCTGGGCAGCAGGGAATTATGCAACTGAAACGGGCACAAGCACAGCTAAAGATAAAAGTGGCAAAGTGGTTTACTCCGGAAAATACATGACCTTATTCGAATTGCGTGATGGCAAATACATAGCTATACGTGATATCTGGAATGATGATGCTCCTAAAAAATGAATTTTTACAATGGCATAGCCTATGCCGTTGAAATGAAATTACAGCCTTGGTCAATTGCTATTTTACTTGTGAATTGACCGAGGTTTTAATTTCTGATGAGAGTGAGCTTTTCACCCTGTCCGCCACTATTCATATCAAATATTAAAGTATCCCTGGTAAGCTTTGGAATCTTCACCATTATTTTAATGCCTCCATCAGGCGTTGTAAACAATTGACTATTGTTGACATAATAGGTGCCGTGTTCCATGTCGCCTGCATATTCAAAAGAATATGTTCCATCTTCGCTGAATGTGAATATAGCTTGTTCAGGTGCGTGACTTGATGGACTTCCTTCCACTAACCACTCAGATCCTTTCCACCTGCCGATGATCATGTTGGTTTTTTCATTCTTGCTACATGCCTGAAGCCATACCATCACAGCCAGCAATAAAATAATTTGTCCAGATGGGTTCATACTAAAAAGATTAAGCAAGAGAAAGTAGTCTGATCAAAATTACTCATTATCCAACTCAAAACCGCCTGTGTACTCAATGAATTTACTCAATTGCATACCTGCGGAATAGCATCCAATGCAATTTTAAAACCCAAGCTTGCAGATTGGCGGATATCACGGCATGCGGCCTCTTTATTTCCGGCGCTGAACTCCGCCATGCCGCGATTATAGTAAGCTTCCATATAATCCGGGCTCAGATCGATGGCTTTTGAATAATCTGCTATAGCTTCCGGATATCTCTTTTCATTGGTATAAATAACACCCCGATTGCTGTATGCTTTGTAATAGCCAGGATTAAATTCTATTGCACTGGTAAAATCACGGATTGCCTCCTCATTTTTCCGTTGATTCATAAACATGATGCCGCGATTAAAAAAGGCAATCGAAAAATTGGGCCTTGCCTCAATGGCTTTATTATAATCCACCAGGGCAGCAGCGTATTGATTGCCAGTTCTGAATATATTGCCTCTGTTGACAAGCGCTTCCGGATAGGCAGGTTTGAGCTCTATAGCTTTAGTATAATATTCCAATGCTTCATTAAATTTATTTTCATCCATAAAGGAAAGGCCCAGGTTATAATAAGCAAGTGGAATAGTTTGATATTTTCCAACAACATCACTCCATAGACTTCTGTTGTTTTTCCAAACATGTGTCCTTCCGTTTGTAACGATGGTAAAAAAAATAGTAAATACACATAATGAAGTAAGACCTACCCATTTAAATTTTTTATTCCAAAGAAAATAAAAGCCTTCACCGCCCAAATAGAAAATGCCAATCGACGGAACATAGCTGTATCGATCAGCCAGGATGGCATCACCCACAGGAAGAAGTTGCAAGACCAGAAAAATGGTCAATGCGAAAAAACCTATTCCAAAAAATACCTTTTTTGTGAAACGTAAGGAATACATTGTAAAACCAAGTAAAACGAGGACCGCAGGTATGTATAAATAATAAAAAAAAGGAATTCCGCTGCCAATTTTTAAAGGATATGGATAATAAGCGCTACGATTTACAGGCACAATGAGTTTAGCGAGATATGTCAGGAATCCATAACATGCGAAAGCGATCCGCTGAGGAAATGTAAAAATGGTATAATCCTGTAAGATGTTGGGGTCTCTTTGAGCTGCAATAGCAATGACGCCAAATACAATCGCCAGGATAAAAAAGGGAATCTTCTCCAGCCACACCTTCCTATTCATTTTTCTTCCTTTAAAAAAATCTGTAAGTAACAGGACCATTGGAAGGGAGGCACCCATTCCCTTCGATAAAAGAGAAAATAAAAACATGACGAATGCTAAACCATAATATCTTTTTATTTTGTCGGCCTGGTATTTCAAATAAAAAATAAATGAAGCAAGAAAGAAAAATGTATACAAAAGATCTTTAAGCTCAGCTGCCCATGCAACAGATTCTACATGGATCGGGTGAATGCCGAACAGAAGTGCTCCAACAAGAGCAACAGCTCTTCTTTCGCAAAGTAAAATAACGGCGTAGTAAACGAGAACAACATTTAATAAATGAATTATTAAATTGACAGCATGATATCCTGTTTCGCTCAAACCAAAAAAATGATATTCTATGGCAAGAACCAGAATCGTAACCGGATGATAATTGCCCATGACATTTGTTGAAAAAATATCTTTCAGGTTGAAAGAGTAGATTAGGGAATTGTCACGAATGTAATAGGTGTCATCCCAGTATAAAAATGTGTTGTGCAGCACCGGAATATACACCAGTAAAGAAAGGAGAATGATTCCGACGAGAAAAGCTGTAGTTTTCCAGTTCCAGGTTGTTGTCTCATTTGCCTTAGCAATGGGCAGCTTTTTTTTTGCCTTAAATTGTTTTTTTTCTTGCTTTCCTTTCATTGGGAGATTATGATACCAGCATCAATCCAGTTCGTATGGCGCAATGGAAGACCCTCTTCATCTGTAAAGTTGTGGATGCCGCTTCGATGGTTTAATAAATTGCCAATAGTTACTTTCTTCGCATTTGGAATATCCGGAAAATACATGGCAAGGGTATTCTTGAGTTCTAGCTTCTTTTCTTCTTTCAATTGGAAAATCATAACTGCAGTGAACATTTTGGTAATGGATCCGATCCTGTATTTTGTTTGCTTTGTCGCAGCGGTTTTAACTAAATCTGAAATACGGCTGTAGCCAATGGCCTTGGTATAGATCAAATGACCATTTTTTGAAATGGCAATGCTTCCCATGGCTTTATTTTTTTCACCAAGGATATTAAAAAAGCTATCCAGTTTTGCAGAATTTACATTTTGCCTATCAGGTTCCATGTCAAAACTGTCAGGACAATGGATAAAAATAAAGTTGTTCGCATTTGGATTCAATTTTAAGGATACAAGGTAATTTGTTTCACCTGCTGATCTGTAGCTGGCATGATACTGACAGCTGCTCCCCCACCTTCAGCCAATTTTAATTTCATAACTGAAGAATTGGTGACAATATATTTTTCAATTTTATAGGCCTCTGGATTATTTTTCCATTGGGCACTATCCCCATCTTCATAAATCGTTGCCACATATTTTTTGCCTTCCTCTAAAAAAGTAAGCGGCACAGTTGCTGTACGGTGATTTTCATCTGTGATCGAACCCAGGAACCAATTATTCTTTCCTTTCTCTTTGCGGGCTATCGAAATATAATCACCGGGTTCAGCTTCAATTATTTTCGTGTCATCCCAATCTACCGGCACATCTTTAATAAACTGGAATGCATCTTTATGCACTTCATAATTTTCAGGAAGATCAGCGGCCATTTGAAAGGGAGAATACATTGTCACATACAATGCCAGCTGCTTGCATAATGTAGAATGCATTTGTCGTTCAGGATGATCCTTTGCATAATTCCTGAGCTTAAAAATACCCGGTGTATAATCCATGGGTCCCCCCATGAGCCGTGTAAATGGCAAAATAGTTTCATGATCTACCGGATTACCTGTGCTAAAGGCATGGAATTCATTACCCCGTGCAGCTTCGCTGGCTAAAAAATTCGGATACGTCCTGTGAAGGCCTGTAGGACGAACCGGTTCGTGTATATCAATCATGATATGATGATCAGCAGCTTTTTGAATGCTCCTGAGATAATGATTGATCATCCATTGTCCATCATGATGTTCTCCCCGGGGAATAATATTTCCGACATAACCGGTCTTGACTGCTTTGTAACCAAATCTATTCATGAATTGAAATGAAGTATCCATTTGCAGATCGTAGGTGGATGCATCTGCGGCTGTTTCATTGTGCATGATCATTTGTACCCCTTTTTTTTTCGCATAGGTCTGTATTGCTTTCACATCAAAGTCAGGATAAGGCGTCACGAAATCATAATGACCACCATGCCAGTTGAAAATCCACTCCTCCCAGCCGGTATTCCATCCTTCCACTAAGAGTCCTTTAAATCCCTCTTTCGACGCGAAATCAATGTATGCTTTCACATTGGATGTGTTCGCCCCATGATGGCCGTTTGGAATGAGATGGCCGGAAGGGGATAATGAATCAAGATGATCAGCATAGTTCCAGCCACTTTTCCCGGTTTGCATATCCCACCAGATACCAATGTATTTCATGGGTTGTATCCACGTTGTATTTTTTATCGTGGATGGTTCATTTAGATTCAGGATCATTTTCGAGGCGAGGATATCAGTTGCTTTGTCGCTGACAATGATGGTCCGCCACGGGGTCATAGCAGGAGATCGTAAATATCCTTTTCGGCCCATGGCATCCGGAACAAGACTACATGTGAGACCGTGAGATTTTTTATTCACATGCAACTGCATAGCGGAATAATTAACAAGAGCAGCTTCATGGATGTTGATGTAGATACCTTCTGCAGTTTTCATCATCAATGGGGTTTGCACAGCGTATTGATCAGGTTCACTTCGCTCGCGAGTACCAAAGGATATCAATGGTATTTTCCAATCATCTACCTTGCTCAATTTGGAAGTAGTGTACACATATTCATTCGAGTCATAGTCGCCAGGTATCCAGAATGTCTTGTGATCGGCGGTCATATTGAATTGCGTTTCTTCGTTATTGATCTCTATATATTTGAGATGCGGCTGCAAGGGAAATTCGTACCGGAATCCAACACCATCTTCAAATATTCTGAAAACGATATTTAACAAGAGGCGTGAATTTGATTTTTGAGCGAGGTGAATGGTCAACTGTTTATAGTGATTGTGGATCTGGCTTACCTCGCCCCAGACAGGTTTCCATGTTTCATCTACCAGGGATGAATCTATTTTAATAATTTGGAAATTCTGATTAAGGTGAATGGAGTCGTTCAGATGAAATCCAAGTAAAGAGGAATTGACTACAGTGCTGTTCTTGTAATATACTGCATATAGAGGGCTTCCGTTTTTATTCAGATTGAAAGCTAACCTGGTATTTGAAAGCGTAACCGTAATGAGTTTGACTTCTGCTGCATTACTACTATTGATGATGAAGCAGAAACCCAGAAGGAAGAGGGGAATAGATCGGATCATGAGGGCAAAATACGAGAAAAGAGAAGAGTGAAGAATGAAAAAAGAAAAGTGAAAAAGATAGAAACAATTACTAGTAGCCTTTTAGTAAGGACAGGAGGATTTCCTGCTTTTGTTTTGGCGTCAGCTTTTGCTCGTAGCTGTACAAGGCGTTTTCCCATTCGCCATACGACGGATTTGGCAGCACGATAAATTTCCTGCCCCATTCGTCTTTGACTTTATCCGTCTC
>JBDSPM010000005.1:0-11750 GCA_039930325.1 Saprospiraceae bacterium | reverse complement strand
AATCCTTGTTGTTGCCCTGCCTGGGCAGCAACTTCGAAACTATATCATCATAATACGGTCTCTCCTTAAGGCTCGAATGCGATCCGGGGAAAAAGATGATGTCCATCTCTATGAATTTATTGATCGTGTCGAAGTCGCGCATTACGACGGAGCATCGCTTGTCATTGATGAGGCGCGTGTTGTCAATCATCGGGAATTCAAAGACGTCTACTGTGAAGGCAGGATTCGCGCATTTGTCTTCTTTGCCGGGAATCTGGGTGCAGATAGTGAGGCGAACCTCAACGCTGCGACTAACTGTGTCCATGCTCAATATGGTCAGGCGTACAAGATGCGAGATGGAATCAAACCGCGATCCGTTTTGTACGCTGTCCTGGAATGTGCAGCTGAAGGTGGAGCTCACGCCAGGGCAATTGATCGTGTCGTAACAATAATTGAATTTCTCTGTTGACGAGACGCCTTCGAGGCTGGCGATTTGTTTGTTCGTCACCTCGCGCGACATGTTATATAGCCGGTCCCTGAAGGCCAACCGCAATTTAGGATTCTTTGTGTCAGCGTTGTTTTTGCGGTCCAGGTAGCTGAAGAGCGGTGTCAGGTCCAGCGACTCATGAAAATTATAGGCGAGTAATTCTAGCTGGAGGATTTTCTCATCCATGTATCCTTCACCCTCGGAGCCTGAAAGGATCGAATTGATGATCGAGGTGAACATGTCCTTGCGAAGGGCACTTTCAGACTCCTCCCGCCGGCTCATCAGCTCAGTGTAGAGGCGGGTCTTGGCTTCGTTTTCCTGGTTGCGGTTGAGATAGTCGGAGGCAACGTAACTGACGGTAGCGATGGTGACCGCGGTCATCAGGGTAGCAAGCGGGGTAAGAATGATATTAGCCTTATCCCAAAAGTCTCTTTTCGGTGTTTGGTCTTGATTTACTGTTTCTTCAGCAGCCATTTATCGCCTTCTTTGACCACTGACAGCGTGTAGTCCGATGAGTTATTGGTGGAGAACACGTTGAAGGTAGCGCCTTCATATCCGGTCAATTCCAGCGTACACTTGCCGATGGGCTTGATCACGACCGAATAGTAGCCTTTGTCGTCGGTTGTGGCCGTGGCGATCACTTTACCAGCCTGCACGATCTTAACTTCCTGTTTTGCAAGGGGTTTGCCGTCTTTTTTAAGGGTACCGAAGATCTCACCTGCATAGGTCAGCATCGGAAGAAGCAACAGGAGTCCAAGGAATAGGTTCTTTATTTGGAAGGATTTCATATCAATATTGGGTTTTAATAGTGGAATGTGGTTTCAACTGTGTGATGACAAAGATAAACGAAAATAGGAGAGGGATGTTTCCCTGGTTGTGGGTGATTTGGATTAATGTTTAGTTAAGTTACCTGTCCTCCCTTGAATTATTCGAATTCTGTTCCCCCGATCTCCTTCGTTAAATTGATTCGACGATTAATAAAGGGGGAACTTTGGGAATAACATCTAATACTACTTAGCCTCTAATTTTTCAGGCATTAGATCCAGGACAGGAATATCTCCTTTGAAAATTTGCGGAGGCAAAACAACTGGCATAGGATTAGTTCCAAGATAATGAGACATGAATTTGCCGAGATGTTCAGTGCTTAAAAACGATTTGGTAAAAGCAGAAAGCTCTGTGATATTTCTGTTTTGCTCATCTGCCCAGAAAAAAGTTTGTTTGACGGATTGAAGCCTGTTATTGGCTAAGTATTTTGTGTTGATGCCATTGCTGATCACGAACAATTGCACATACTGAAACAAACCATTGTTGCTCCAGAATGAATGGCGCTGATAGCGATTGATCTGGTTGAAGGCTTCTTTGATTTCAATGCCTGTGCGTTTGAGCTCGATCTGGACCAAGGGTAATCCATTCACCAGGAGTGTCACATCATAGCGGTTTGAAAAGGAACCCTGCTGTTTTACCTGGTTGGTCACCTGGTAGAGGTTATTGCTCCAGTCTTCATTGTCAAAAAACCGGACGTAGATTGATTCTCCGTTTTCCCTGGTGAGCTGAAAGCGGTCTCGTAATGTTTTAGATTTTTCGAATACGGTCCCTTTTGCCAGGTGATTCAGTATTCCGTCAAATTCTTTTGTTGTGAATGTTGTTTTATTAAATACCTCTAATTGTTTTTTGAGATTCGATAGCAATACGTTTCCATCATAAATTTGCACAGAAGCATAGCCCAGACCAATCAATTGCCTGATTAAATTATTTTCCAATACAGCTTCTGTGGAATGGCTCATTTATTTTTCTGAAAATATTTCGTTATATTCATTTTCAATTTCCTTTATTTCCTTTTCGGCAAGTATTTTGAATTCTTTCTCTCGCATGCGTTTTGAAAGTGATCCATTGTTTTGTTCTAAAAACCGAACAAGGGTTGCCACCATTTTATCCGGCATTTCAAAATGATCATCTATATACTTTTTAAATGAATCGTAATTTACCAAATAACTTACCTCCATGGGTATTACTCTGTTAATCGTATCCGCCACACAATCGAATAAGAACTCCGCCTGGCTCGTTCCATCAAAATACCGGTAATAATCAATCGTATCATTCATAACTTCCACATTATGATCTTTCGTTTCTTTCCACCTGATGTAGTCAAGAAGAGGGTGAGAATACTTTTCCAGCACCTCCTTGTACGTGTTGATATGGTCGAGTATGGAAGCAGAAATTGGAAATATAACACCCTGCTGTGAAAATTTTTTACGGGCCAATACATGGTGTATGAGATACCGGTGTATCCTGCCATTTCCATCTTCCAGCGGGTGTATGAATACAAAGCCGAATGCTACCATGGCGGCGGAAAGCACTGCATCAAAATTTTGTTCGAGCAATGTATTGGTTTCGATCAGGCCGGTCATTAATTTATCGAGGTCCTGCCATTTAGCGGATATATGTTCGGGAATAGGTTCTCCGGTGGCTCGGTCATGCTCACCGACAAAACCGCCCATTTGGCGAAACCCCATTTGTATAAACCGGCCATTTTCAATTACGATTTGTTGCAAACGCAGGATTTCCTCTGTGCTTAGGGGTTTGCTGCCTGCCTGGCCTATCGCCTTCCCCCATCGTACAGCCCTCGCATTTGGAGGATTTTCACCTTCGATGGTAAATGAGGCTTTTGAATCCTTCAATAATAAAAATGAGGAAGCTCGCGCTAATACATCCTTATGAATTCCCTTTAAATATTTTTCATTTTGCGTCCCGTAATTTGCGTTGATATGGTGTAGCAGTTTATTTGTTTTGCGCACTAAAGGGCAAAACCCAGGTGTGCCGGGTAGATTATTGATTATCCGGTGCCTGCCCGATTTTTCTCCACCAGGTAAGGCAAATTGAATATCATCATCGACAAGCGACACATAGTTTCCTGCTTTTAAGTCGGGAATGGAAAGCCTCTTCCTCAATAACCATTCGTACAGAAACCAAAGCCTCCTGCTGTATTGCCCCGTTGGCTCTTCCTGGAATAAAGCGATGGCCGCTTTGACAGAAATTTTTTCGAATAATTTTTTTAACAGCAGCAGGTTTATGCCTTCATATTTTAAGGCAAATACAAGGTGTTTATACAGCGAATCTGCGGGTAAGTGCCGTGATGTCAATACATGCCATTCGGTGGTTTGGTATTCTCTTTTTTTGAAACTTATTAAAGTCAAAACATCAGGCACAGGCACATCGGGTTTAAACGCCTCAAGCAAAGCACCATATCCCACCAACATACTCTCTTCCGGAGCCTGGCGTCCGTGAAAAACAGTTATTTTAAGTGAAAAACGATTATTATTCATGCTAATAGGCGAAAAACAAGTATTCAAAAATAGTGAAAAACAATTACATTAGGTGAAAAGTAATTATTTTAACAACTATCAGGAGAAAAATAAGTACTCAGGAATGCAATAAAAACCGGTAAAGCATTTCATCAGGGCACCATTGCATTGCGAACTCATGTCTCACTTTTTACCACATTCTCATACGAACATTTGCTGAAGTAGTCCTTTTTTAAAGATTTGGGTTTGGGTTGTTTGGTTATTTATGCTTTCTATTTTGATATCAATATTTGATAAATAATCAGAAATTTTTTGTTGTTCATTAATTGAAGGTAATTGCATTTTTATCTTGAAAAAATCTTTATTTCTAATATGAACTTGTGTGCTTCCGACCTTAATCGTCTGCATAGTCTTCCGATATGAAATAGTATTTGAAAATTGAATAATCCAATTTCTACATAAATTTCTTTCATCTATTTTTAAAGCATAAACCCCTTGTGCGAGTATATATTCCATTTTTGAAGTGAATTATACAATGTAACCTATATTTGGTCCGCTCGGAACCAAGTCCCTAAGTGTTGTAATAATATACGATTTGTCTATTACACTGTCAAGATTTTGATTGAAGAAAACTGGCTTACAAAATGTGGGAGATTCCTGATTCAAAATTAATTTACCTCCAGAAGTAATGGCTTTTTTAGGTATAACCTCGTATCCCGGTGTGTTAGTAAAATCTTTTGGACTTAAAGAAGCACCTCCTTTATAACTTATTATATAATCTTCTAACCTTTTCAATTGCCATTTTGGATACGCCTTCCCATCCTCATCTTTAAAGCGCAATTTGCCGGAGAAGAGTTGTTGCATCACTCCTTTTTTGTATTTCTCCAGCAGTTCTTTTTTGCGGGTGAGCTGCTGTATCTTTTCATCTATTGCGGATAGGAAGGATGCGATTTTCCTTTAGAGAAATTAACGTCAGCAATTGAACCGGCCCCTGATACTTTCACCAACACCCTAACTTTGACCGTAATTTTTGTTACTAAGTTTTGCTGCAACATTTTCGCATTAAATTGAAGAAGCTCTCCAAATTGTAAGAGATCAGAAATAGCTTCATTTCTAACACATTTTGAGAGTATTCCAATAACAATCCCTCCTTCCACTGGCATGAAATTTGAAACACCTGGATTCCCACTAAAATTTGTAAAATCCTGCTGAACACTGATTTCAATAATTATTCCAACCTGTGCATACCGATCATTGCAAGGACCGTCATCGGCTACTAAAAAATATGGACACGATAAATAAAACGGTAAATCAAAACTATAGGGTGAGGTTTTTGCTGGTCCAAAAAAGAATTCATGCTGCTGTAATGAATCAAATTGCGTAATAGTTGTATCAAGATTTCCTGTACTTAATCCTTCCTGGTGAAAATGGCCATTCCGCAAAGGTTCGCCATCAACTTGTACTGTGATTTCTTTTTTTTGTAGTCCATTCCTTGAAAGTAGGCATAGGTGTAGGGGCTATCTTCAATTTCATGCTCTGGAACATTTCCTGGGGATCTATTTCAGATTTCTTGATTTGGTTTTCATATTCTTTCGCCATGTTTAAGTTATGACGAGTGCATAAAAATGCAACCTAAAACCTGTGGCGAAGGGATGCCTCGGATATCATTTATTCACCGGAGGCGGAGCTTCAGGTGTTCCTTCCATTGTTGTCTTGCCTTTTTCAGCCCTGCTTTGACACAGATTGCAGATATCGGTAATGTTCTTCAACTCTCTTGCCTGCGCGACGGTGCCCTGAAAAATTTCAGCTGTTTTGTCTCCATTGATGTAAGGGCAGTCCTGGAAAAGATGATAGCTCTTGCCGAATTTGGTCCAATAGACATTGTTCACACCGCCCATCAGAACCTCCACTTGTTTGGTCTGTTCAGCGTACTTTTCCTGGGATGGCGGATTGAAATCAATACCTGTGATCCCCGCGATGAGGAGTGCGACAACTGCAATGGAACCAACAATCCCTTTTTGCTTGCCGCTCATGTTCTTGTTGGTGAAGATCAGGATCACCAGGGGCAGGAAAGCGATGACACTCATGATTACACCCAGTTGGCTCTGCAAGAAAAACCGCGTTTTGTCGTTCTCAGAAGCTGGATCCAGCCTGTTCGATTTTTGCCATAACAGGGAGCCTGCAACTGCAAATATTAAATCGACAACGATGAAAACGATCAGCATCACCATATTAACAGGGACTTTCCTGAGCCAAAGGATGGCCATGATCTCAAATGCAATGGCTACCACCCAGGATAGAATGGCAAACAGGCGCAGGGTTTTCGCCCTTCCTTTACTTTCGTCAGTGACAACGAATGGTTGAGTCGACCGCGTAGTGTGAGGAGATTCTTCATCTCCGACATTGGTTAGTTTTTTTGAAGTTCCTTTGTCTTGCATGCTTCCAAATTACCTGATTTGCATCGGATGGCACCTATTATTTTATACCAACTTCCTGGCTATACTCAAGCATCTTTCATATGATAAATCACGCTAAATTTTTTTAAAGTCGAACTTGTGCAAATTATTTTATCCTGAATTTAGTGTCTTGAATCTAATATCTACCCCCTGGAGTCCTGCATCTGGCATCTGGTATCCGGCATCTAACCTTTAAGTCGCCGAGTTGGCTGAAGCCAGAAGTTGGATGTCATAGTTTAGATAACTTCAACCTGATGAACAAATCACCTGAAGTTTCCAATCTGGTAGACCATCTCTTCCGTCATGAAACTGGAAAGCTAACGGCTGTTTTGACCCGGATCTTTGGACCGCATAACATGGAGCTTGCAGAAGATTATCTGACTTATCCCCCGAACAACAACAAGCACACTTGCAAAAAGTCATGGCCTATATTGGCGGCCTGATGCAAAGTGGGAAATTAAAAAGTGCCCAGCCCCTGGAAATGGAAGGAACCCTGATCTCAGGTACTAAAGGAAAATTAAAGGACGGACCTTTCAATGAAACAAAAGAAGTCATAGCGGGTTATTTCCTGATCGAAGCAAAAGATCTCGCTGAAGCAGTTCAGATCGCAAAGGACAATCCAGTATTTCAGGATGGAACAAATGCCAGAATTGAAGTGAGACCTATTAAAGTGATGGAAGGGATAAACGGATAAAAACTAAAGGGCAAGAGAAGGGAATTATTTGGCTTTAGCCATCAGAAAGATCAGATGTGATTCTTTCTCCTGGCTAAAGCAAACTCCTTTCTGGTACGACCACATCCACAATTCAAAAAGTAAATATGAAAAATGTAGATGTCTTTACAGAAATTATCATTAATCGGCCGAGGTTTGAAGTCGCCAGATTTGCCGCTGATCCTGATAATGCAACCGCCTGGTATAAAAATATTAAATCTGTTGAATGGAGAACTCCAAAGCCTTTGCAGGTTGGTACGCAATTAGAATTCAAAGCAAGATTCATGGGCAAACAACTCGCATACACATACGAAGTAGCATCTTATGTCCCGGATGAAAAATTTGTAATGCGAACTGCAGATGGACCAAATTTTCAGAAGTTCCGCTATTTTGAAGAGTCCAATGCGCACCGCCATCAGTAGTGTGATAAATTGCACCGAAAAACGAGGTTAACCACCCTGACTGAGTACTTGTGAACTGAATTGCAAAACCGCCAACATTCGAATTGAGCAGACTCCATTGGATACCACCATTTGTCGTATGAAGAAGGCCATGTCCGCTAGTCAGAATCCAGCCTTCCGTGGGAGATACGAACGAAAGAGATATTAGATTATCTGACAATTCGCTTTGTTGTAGTTCCCATGTTGTTCCATGATTAATAGTATGCAATATGGTTCCGTTGAAGCCCACGATCCATCCTTCCGAAGGTGAAACAAATTGAATGGCCGACAGATCCTCGCATGTCATGCCTGATTGAAATGTCCAGGAATCACCCTGATCGGATGTGTAAAGGATCGTCCCAGTACCCCCGATGATCCATCCCTGTGCAGGAGATTCAAAATATACTGAGTTCAATTCATCACCCGTGATAGATGGGGATTGCCATTCCCACTGTGCTACGGCCTGGAATGACGTGAAAAGAAATAAGCAGATAACTACTGTTTTCATATAAGTCCGTGAAAGTAAGGAACTGGCTGACATAAGGAAATTGATAGACTGTTTTGGACTTGAAGGTGACAGATTGAAAGTGGTCTACACTACAATTCTTTCACATACTTAACTATATCCTCACCAAAACCCATCCTTCCATACAATTCCCTTGCTCTTGTATTTTGCGCAAACACTCCTAAAGTGATCCATTTGAAGCCATGTTCCCGGGCCCAGACCTCACCTTTTTCAAGTAACATCGTTCCCACACCACAACCTTCTGCCTCAGATGCTACGATGAGATCAGAGATATGGCCATGTTTTTCTTTATTGTAATAATCGTTGCCAATAAAGAGATGGATCAACCCAAGTGGCTTATGATTTTCATCTTCTGCAATAAATATCGCTGTTCCCTCAGGCTGGAAATGGAGTGAATCAAGAATAATAAGTGTGTCGTATGCCGTCATCACTTCCACATCACGCCACGGCGGAGGACCGAAATCATTCAACCGCGGAATCAGGGAGACGATGAAAGACTTATCGTTAATTGTGGCATGCCGGATTTCTATGTTGGATTTAATAGGCATAGTTCAGTCTTCAGGAACGCAAAGTTATGTTGCTGGTAATTTCGCTAATTAACGCTAAATGATCTTGCTATTCAAAAAGAAGTTGATATGTTTTAGTTTTTGGCCTCTCCACGAGGATTTTTGTGCTTGCCCCCCTCCCCGGCGTTTTCAAGTATAGCCTTTCGCGCCGAGAAACGCAGGGGTTGGGGGCAACCAGTAGAATCAAAGCACCAGCATCCCTACCTCCTTCAGCTTTTCCATAACATTTCCATACCAGAATAACGTAAAATCCTCAAAACCATTTTTCTCATAATCTTCCTCAAGTCTTTGATATGTATATGACAACATCTCACCAGGAGCCATATTCATCAAAACGGATGCCAACCAACTACCCGCATCACCTTTGCATTTTATTTCGATCGATTCTTTTTTAGTTGCGATCGCCAATACAGAACGTTCTGAATAGTACGATACAGGACCTCCTATCCACACGATCACATGACCCGGTTTCATCTCACGGCCATTTGGTTGCGCAAGATATTTTGCTATCAAATCAGGAGGCAAAGATGTAGAAGGCACTTGGTCATCAAACCAACTTTGAAGTGTATGATCAAGGCAAACGCCATGCATAAAATTGTATAAGGATTTTACAAGGCCCGGCCCATATAGATCATGATCTGCTCCTTCCGGATCTTCATGTTCAAGATCGTTATTTGCAAATGCACCCACTTCTACTGTGAGCGCATTAACTTTAAACCGCTCAGGATACATGCCCACAGGACTATGGGCCGTCATTGCAAACCGGTGCCAGAAAGCCGATTGCAAAATATTTTGTTCAAACATTTGTCGCACTACTTCCAGTGAATCAATCGTTTCCTGCGCAGTTTCTGTGGGAAAGCCATACATCAGGTACGCATGCACCATGATCCCTGCACATTTAAAATGATCAGTGACTTTTGCTACTTGTTCGACGGTCACACCTTTTGCAATTAATTCAAGAAGCCTGTCTGAAGCCACTTCCAATCCACCGGATATCGCAATACATCCTGATGCAGCAAGCAACCGGCACAAATCAAAATGAAAACTTTTTTCAAAGCGAATGTTCGTCCACCAGCTGACTACTAATTTTCTGCGAAGAATTTCAAGGGCCACGGCTTTCATCAATGCCGGCGGGGCTGCTTCATCAACAAAGTGAAAGCCCCTTTCTCCTGTTTGTTTCACCAATTCTTCCATCCTGTCTACAATGACAGAAGCAGAAGATGCTTCATAATTTTTTATATAATCCAATGAAATATCACAGAAGGTGCACTTCCCCCAATAACAACCATGCGCCATTGTTAGCTTATTCCACCGTCCATCGCTCCACAACCGATGCATTGGATTGGGGAGCTGAATGACAGATAAATATTTTTTAATCGGGAGTTCAGCATAATCAGGTGTACCCACTTTTTCCTGTTTAACATCCGGATTAAAACTACCATTACAATAGGTAACTTTTTTATTCACAAGAGTGAATGTCCTCTTAAGCATTGACACATGGCTCTTTCCCTCCAGATACGAAAGCAAGCTCAACAAAGGAGTTTCACCATCATCGAGACAAATAAAATCCACAAATTCAAATACACGGCCATCGGACAACGATCGCAATTCAGTATTTGGATATCCTCCCCCAATGACAACTTTGCTATCCGGACGAAATTGTTTAATCCATTGCCCGCATTTTAAAGCTGCAAAAAGATTTCCGGGAAAAGGAACAGAAAGGCAAATGATGTTTGATACACAGGTATTGATTTTTGATTCCAATAATGAAAGCATGGTCTGTGTAATAAACGTGAGGGGCGCGTTCAGTTCTGTATACAAAGCATCAAATGAATTTGCTGACATGGCAAGCCTTTCGGCATAACGGCTAAATCCAAAGTGATGGTCCACGACTTCACGAATAAAATCGCTGAGATCCTCCAGATACAATGTTGCTAAATGTCTTGCCTGGTCACGAATCCCCATTGTACCAAAAGCCCATTCCAGATCATCCATCTGTTCAAATTTAGAGGCTTCCGGAAGGAAATTTCTCGCACCGATAAAATGTGCAAGTGTGGGATCCTCGTCCTGAAGAAAATGCATGACGGGTTCAATCGTATTTATATAATTCTCCCGCAGTGAATAGATCCTTTGAGAATTTGCAGAAGCATTTTTTATTTTTTCAATAGCAGAAGAAAATAATTTTTCAAGCCCTTCTTTTGAAAATAATACGAGTATTGTCTCAATACCCAGATCCATCTGGTGGCTTGATATTCCCTGTGTATTTAAAAATCCCTTGAGATAAGCAGTAGCCGGATACGGCGTGTTAAGTTGAGTAAAGGGAGGACTGACCAGTAGTATGGAGTGCGGCACTTATGCTGAATTGTTTAGTATAATTAAGGCATTAGATAATCATGCCCGGCTACAATCTGCCAATGGTGGTGACGTTTTACCCATGTATCTGTAAACCGGTACTTATGCTCAAATTGACCATCAGCATTTGTTCCTTTGACTGTCATCCAACCTGTCACAACAGCTGCTGTACCAAATATCTGAACGATCATTTCCTGATTGAAGGCTGATTGAACTTTATCGTGACCAGACATAAGGTTGCTTAAGGTTTCGCTTCGTGAATACGTGTTTTCATTTTCGGTGTAAACAAATTCAGGTGCGAGTAGTCTTTCAAAGGTGGCCTTATCATTGCGCATAAGAGCTATCGTGAAATCTGTTTCCTGCTTTATAAGCATAGCAGAATCCTTTTCTGAATATAAAAAGAATTCCATCCTACTATGGGAAGCAGAAAGAAGAGAACAGTTCAGTAAGAATAAGGTGGAGAAAAATATGTAGTGATGCATTTAGTATGGGTTTGACGATAAAGATAAAAGGAAAAGGCAAGGCACATAGGGCCTGTGCCGGACTCATTTTCATTAATTCGAACGTCTAACTTCTAACTTTTGCCTTAATATCTATCCTCGTTGGATATTGTGTGGATTCAATGATTTTTAATTTGATCTTTTTCTTTCCAAAATTTTCAAACAATTTTATGCCCTTTTCAAAATTAACAGGAACAATCCGGAGAATCACTTCATCTACTTTTTTTAATTTTATTGCCTGTTGGGCTGCATCTGTTAAACCAATGATCATAACATTTTTGCGCCCCGCAGTGGCTTTAGCTTTAGCGACAGCATCATCAATCCCTGTGGTTATAAATGTAAATTTCAATTGCTTATTTTCCCCTTTGGCCATTTTTAAAGGATGCTTTGCTGCAAGGACATAGATAGGTACCTGGTATTCATAATGAGT
>JBDSPM010000004.1:0-7979 GCA_039930325.1 Saprospiraceae bacterium | reverse complement strand
GGCGCAAGGGATTGGTGGCCGGCAAAAATGGACCTTATCGATAAGATCGACTCAGCAGACATTTATATCACTACTCCATTAGGAAACCTTGCTGCAAGCAACGGAAAACTCATAAGCATTGATACTGTTAATGGCAAACTCGTCCACCATTGGCGTCACAGGCATCCTATGAACAATTACATGGTGGCATTGGCTGTAACAAATTATGCCGCTTATACTCAATATGTCCCTCTTCCAAATGGCGATTCCTTACCGGTGCTTAATTATGTTTATCCTGAGACATTGACAGAGTCGCAACAGTCTACTTTAAGCACAGTGGATATTATGATGTTTTACAATGAACAATTCATTACCTATCCGTGGGCTGATGAAAAGTATGGCCATGCACAGTTTGGCTGGGGCGGCGGTCAGGAACATCAGACGATGGCTTTTATGGGTGGATTTAGCTTTGGATTGATCTCACATGAACTTGCACATCAATGGTTTGGTGATAAAGTGACGTGTGGATCATGGAGTGACATCTGGCTAAATGAAGGATTTGCAACGTACCTCGCGGGGTTGTGCCTCGAAAAATTTAGCCTGAACCAATACTGGCCCCAATGGAAAGTGTCCGTCTCCAATTCTGCCATGAGTGCTCCCGGTGGATCTGTTTGGGTTGATGATACAACAAGTGTGGGCCGGATATTCAGTGGCCGGCTCAGCTACAACAAAGCAGCCTACCTTATGCACATGCTTCGTTGGGTGATGGGTGATGTGCATTTCTTCCAGGCCTTGCGTAATTACCTGAATGGAGCAGGAGATTTTGCCAGGACGAAAGAATTTCAGGACTTCCTTGAAAATGAATCAGGTCTCGACCTTAATGAATTCCTGGCAGATTGGTTTTATGGACAGGGATATCCTACCTATCAATTGAAATGGTCTCATCAGGCCGACTCACTGGTCATCGATCTGGGGCAGACGCAATCACATCCTTCGGTTTCTTTCTTCGAAATGCCTGTTCCTATCCTGGTGAGATTAAATGGTGTTGATACAATCGTAGTCTTAAATCATACTTTCAACAATCAGCGTTTTTCTTTTTTCGTTGGCACACATTCAATTGATTCCATCGGCATTGATCCGGAGCGTTGGTTGCTTTCAAAGAATAATACGATCGAGCAGGTGATCACAGCCATAGGTGGCCCTGATGAAACCTCCGGTATTACCATTTTTCCTAATCCGGCTCATGATTACTTGCAGATCAATTCTTCAGTACCTGTTTATTCAGCTGAGGTAATTGATGTCACCGGAAGAAAATATCAGGTAAGCATTTCAGGTCCCAGAATAGATATGTCCCGGTTTAGTCCGGGCCTTTACAACATTGTCCTGCTGGATGCGAACAGGAAAATCCTGTTTACTAAGCGGATCATTTTATCCTGAAGTAATGAATACAAGATATTTGAAAGATGAACGTAACCAAGAAAAAGAACAAGTATGTTTTATAACGTTAACTGTAGTTTATCGGAAATCCCAGTTCTGAAACACTATGATTTTAAGCCCTGATAAACCTCGTACTGAAGGTATAGAATTGATAGGGCCAATATCAAGGCAACTATCCCTTTAACCAGGTAGACAAATCTTTCATTACCTGATGGTGATATAACGGCATCTGAATATCGCTTCACTGATCTAAAGCCTGCCTGCCTTACTCCGGTTTTATATCTCCTATCACTTGTAAATACAGGCTCTTGATCGAAGGTGTAAAACTTAGTCCTATCCTGAAAAAGATTTCTTGATCCAACTATAATCCAATACAATGGCCCAATGATGGGGAGAATAATCGACCCAAGAAGTATAAAAGGGTATGCCCATTCACTTGAATTAAAATAATCAGTTTTGTATCCTTCACTTAATAGCTCTTCCCTTGAAGAAGGTGGGATATTTATTTCATCTGTCTCAGGCTGAATTTCTGACCCCTGGTGTATATCTGGTTCACGGGCAATCCTGATCGGTGTTGAATGCCTGTTACCATAAACCTTATTACTTATGAATTTACCTCCATCCCGGCCAACCTGATTAACTGCAGCCCTTACAAAGCCTCTGGCTAAATTATTTACAAATCCCATTTTGAATATTAATTAAAAGCTTATAAAAAAACTGAATAGTTGCTTGAAGATTGAATTTTGGCAATCCAGGAGCTTATCAGTAATTTTGGAGACAGATATTATGGTCAGTTAAAAATAAAGAAGATTTTACGATTACTGTACCTCATTTGTACCTAAACTGACTTAATATATTGATTATCTGTATTCAAAATATTTGTAAGATGAAACTATTCAATGTCTCACTTGTAATGGTAAGCCTGTTTTACTTTGTCGCTTGCAAAAATGCTCCAACACCTGTTGTTACACCTACCACGCCCGTTAAGCAGGTTAATGATAACCTTGATTTATTTAATCCTGATTCTATTCATCCTGTTCTTGGAAAGAAATTAGGAAATTATGTCCCCTTTACACTCACCACAGACATGAGTGCTCTATCCGATACGGACAAGTCAGTTCTCAAATTATTAATTACAGCAGCTAAAGAAATGGATGAATGCTTTTGGTATGAAGCCTATGGGGATAAAAATAAATTACTGGATTCTATCCATGATCCCGGACTGAAGGCATATATCCTCGCAAATTATGGTCCATGGGACAGGCTTGATGGTGATAAGCCATTTATCCCGGGCACAAGGCCAAAACCTGCGGGAGCTAATTTCTATCCTGATGACATGACGAAAGCAGAGTTTGAAGGTGCAAAGTTGGATGACAAAAAAGGCATGTACAGCTTTGTTCGACGCAATGCAATAGGCCAGCTTTATACGATTCCTTACCATGAACAATTTAAAAATGAACATGAACATGCAGCGGCACTCCTGGAAAAAGCAGCAGGCCTTTCAGATAGCAAAGGCTTTTCAAATTATCTTCTGTTAAGAGCTAATGCATTACGGACTGACGATTATAAGGCCAGTGATTTTGCGTGGCTGGATATGAAAGACAATAAAATTGATATCGTCATCGGTCCAATTGAAACATACGAAGATCAGCTTTTTGGTTACAGGGCAACACATGAGGCTTACGTGCTGGTGAAGGATATGGAATGGAGCACGCGCTTAGCAAAATATGCGCAATATCTTCCGGACCTGCAAAAAAATCTGCCTGTTGCTAATACCTATAAAAAGGATACACCAGGGTTTGATACTGATCTGAATGCATATGATGTCGTCTTCTATGCAGGCGATGCCAATGCTGGTGGAAAGACGATAGCCATCAATCTTCCTAATGACGAAGAGGTGCAATTAAAAAAAGGAACGAGGCGGCTTCAGCTGAAAAATGCTATGAAAGCAAAATTTGATAAGATCCTTGTCCCAATTACCAATGAATTAATTGATCCTTCACAACGGAAGCATGTCACCTTTGATGCCTTTTTTGCAACCACCATGTTTCATGAAGTGGCTCATGGCTTGGGAATCAAAAATACAATCAATGGTTCTGGGACCGTACGTGAAGCTTTACTAGAGCAGCACTCAGCGCTTGAAGAAGGCAAAGCTGATATCCTCGGACTTTTCATGATAAACTATCTGCATGACAGAGGTGAGCTTGAAGGAGACATGTTGGATTACTATACCACATTTATGGCAAGTATTTTCCGTTCAGTTCGCTTTGGTGCAAGCAGTGCACATGGCCAGGCAAATATGATCCGTTTCAATTTCTTTGAAAAATTTGGCGCTTTCGAAAAGGATAAAACCACCGGATTCTATATGGTCAATCAGGGTCAAATGGCTAAAGCGACTGAAGCGTTGAGTGATCTCATTCTGACCATTCAGGGTAATGGAGATTTTAAAGCCGCTGAAAAATTGGTAAAAGAACAAGGTGTGATTGCGCTGGATCTCCAGTCCGATCTTGACAAACTTGCCAAAAAAGGTATCCCCATAGATGTTGTTTTCAGGCAGGGAATTGAAGTTCTGGGGTTGTAACATTTTGATTTTCAATCGGTGGGGGCAAGCCCCACCTCTACCCAGTTCTTTTCTCCTTACGAAATAAATCCGCGCACTTGCAGGGCTTGCCCCTGCGATCATTTAATACTCCCTATGATATAAATCTTTGCATTCGCAGGGCTTGCACCTGCGATCATTTATTTATCCCTGCGATCCTGTGCTCCCATTTTGATTTTCGAATCGGTGGGGGCAAGCCCCACCTCTACCCTGTTCCTTGCTTCTTACGAAATAAATCTGCGCACTTGGAGGGGGACTTGCCCCTGCGATCCTTCAATTCTCCCTGCTCACGGTTTCTTCGGCCTTCCAAAGATATCCTTATCCTCTTTGTGATTTTTTTTGCCCTCCATCATCGGTGGCTCATCCATCTTCACATCATATACTTTCTCCTGGTACATCCATTTCCCCCCCTTGAGGAACCACCCTTCCATGCTTCCATCAGATACTAATAATGAACCTCCTCCAGGACCAATACCTTCGACATTTTCAAGATGATCGTGAACGATCGCATTGAGATTTTCATCATACAGTAGCTGGACTGGTGATACATCCGCATAGTTCAGCATCAGCCTCGATTTGTCTTTATCATTTCCCACAAAAAGCGGAACTCCAAACTTTGGTTCATCTCCATTCAAATCAAGTATGTCAGCCACTTTGGTATTCATGGTCCTGTCTTCTGCATTGAAACCAAATAGTACATAATATACCTTTCCATCATTTTGAAATGGAATGATATTGTAATAAAGACATCCATACCACGCAGCCGGATTATATACATTATAAGCCGCCCCATTGACCCAGGGCCGCGTGTCCTTCAATTCCAATAATTTATCTGGCCATTGGATGAAGCCACCGTATTTGAATTCGTCGTCAGATATACGGAGCTGCCAGGTAATGAGTCTGAATTTATCACTTTTCACAACGGAAAGCCAGGGGATGCTGTCAAGTGCCAGGGTGTATGAATTTTCACGTTCCAAAATTGAATCAAGGGACGACTTAAAGGCATCATACGCCTGCATCCTGTGGGCCGCGGCCACCGCATTGACCATCACATCTGCATTAAAGCTGATTTTATCCAGTAATGGATCAGGAACAGAATTTTGGCCAGTGACGGCATGATACAAAAGCAACAAAGACAGTATGAGCACAAAACTTCGTTTCATAGACATGTTAAACGTTAGGTATTCAGATAGCATTGCATTTACTTCAACGTACCACATGGCCATTAGGATCTAGTTAGCAATTGATTATGATATTAATGACAGGATTCCAGGACCGGAAAAACATATTACATTCAAATTGAATACATTTGTATTCCATGAACATCTTTAGGGGACTTTCAGCACTCCCGGAATTCAAAAATTCTGTTATCACCATAGGCAGCTATGATGGGGTTCACCTTGGCCACCAGCGTATCCTCAAACGAATTCAGCAACTGGCGGAAGAGATAAACGGGGTTGACATAGTCATTACCTTTCATCCCCACCCTCGCGAAATAGTTTATCCAAAGGATGATGATCTCCAAATCATCACCACACTCAACGAAAAACTTGAATACTTCAGAAGGTATGGTGTCTCAAATGTTGTGATAGTTCCTTTCACAATTGAATTTTCACAGCAGTCTGCCCAGGAGTACATCGAGAAATTCCTGGTATCGAGGTTTCACCCCAGCTTTATTGTCATTGGATATGACCACCGGTTTGGATTGAATCGTGCCGGAGACGTCAGGCTACTCAATATGTACGGGGTCGAGAACAATTACCAGGTGGTCCAGATAGGTGAAGAAGAATTGCGTGAACACTCCATCAGCTCCACAATCATCAGGAATTCCATCCTTGAGAATAATATTGAGCTTACCAACGAGCTGCTTGGACATCCCCTGATGATTAAAGGTCTGGTGGTGACGGGTAACAGGCTCGGACACCACATTGGCTACCCTACTGCTAATGTCCAGGTAACGGATTCTAAAAAGCTTCTTCCCCGCGACGGCATATTTGCAGCAACTGCTATTCTTGATGGCATTGAATATCCCGGTATGCTGTACATAGGACTACGGCCATCCATTGAGGCTGCATCACAGCATCGGGTTGAGATTCATCTTTTTGATTTTGACAGGCAGATCTACAATCAGGAAATCACGATTGAGATTTACAAATTTATTCGGAGAGATCAGAAGCTCCCTACCATGGAGGACCTGAAGCAGGTTATGATGGCAGATGAATCGGCAGTTAGAAAATTTTTTAAAGACCCTGATAAAAAAAGCCCTCAAGTTGCTACCGTCATTCTCAATTTTAATGGCAAAGGTTTCCTGGAAAGATTCATGCCCTTTTTTATTTCTTCCAGGTATAACAATGAAAAATTATACGTGGTGGATAATGCTTCAATGGATGGATCTGTCAAATGGCTGAAATCAGCTTATCCTAAAGTGGACAGCATCTCTCTTTCCCAGAATGCCGGTTATGCCGGAGGATATAATCGGGCACTCTCACAAATAAATGCAAAGTATTATGCCCTCGTAAATAATGATATTGAAATAACTCCCTCATGGCTTGATCCCATCATCAAAATGATGGAGGCTGATGACCGCATCGGGGCGGTGCAGCCTAAAATTATTTCAGAAACACGAAGAGGATATTTTGAATATGCAGGAGCTTCCGGCGGCATGATGGACAGTCTTGGCTACCCGTTTTGCAGAGGCCGAATTCTGAGTACAATAGAAAGGGATACCGGCCAATACAATCTTCCAATTTCCATTTTCTGGGCTTCTGGAGCTGCATTTGTTGTCAGAAGTGATATTTTCCATGAAGTGAATGGTTTCGATGCTGACTATTTTGCACACCAGGAAGAAATAGATTTAGCGTGGCGATTAAAATTAAAGGGCTATAAAATACTTTCGTGCCCGGCATCTGTCGTCTATCATGTAGGTGGAGGAACTCTTAATTATGACAGACCTCAAAAGGTATATCTTAATTTCAGGAACAACCTGGTCACCCTTTTTAAATATTTGCCAGCAGATGATGTCGTGATGGTGCTCTTCATACGGTGGATTCTTGATAGCCTCGCCGGATTAAAATACATAGCCCGTGGGCAATTCGGGAATATGTTCGCCATCGTCAGGGCACATTTTTATATCTACAGTCACATCCGGATGATACTTCATAAGCGAAAAGCTATTGGACTACTTTTTAAAAGAAAGCCATTGCCATACATGTCAGGTGTGTACCCGGGAAGCATCCTCATTGATTATTATATGCGATGGAAACGCATGTATTCTGATCTCTTCGGATCATGAAAGATACCGTTGGGATACTTTTCCAAAACGATACGATTGTGGCAGTGTATAAGCCCCCCGGCCTGTTGAGCGTACCGGATCGCTACCAGGATGAAAGGCCTTCAGTCGCCCATTGGCTGTTAAATAAATTTCCATCAGCCAGGCCCTTACACAGGATAGATTTTGAGACTAGTGGCGTGCTATTATTTTGTCTCATTCCCGAGGCATTCGGATGGTATAGTGATCAGTTTGAGGTCAGAAGCATTTCCAAATTGTACCTGGCTATTGTAGAAGGACGATGTCAACAGGAGGAAGGACTCATAGATCAGCCTTTATTGACACAATCAAACGGCAAAGTGATTATTTCACACCGGGGCAAGCCAAGCCAGACACAATGGAAGCTATCGGAACGATTTCAAAATAATTCTTTGCTTGAGATAAATCCACTGACCGGTAGAACCCATCAGATCAGGGTGCATCTTTCATCGATCGGCCATCCGATAGTCGGTGATATAATATATGGTTCTCCCGGCCCGCTTTTTTTATCAATATTGAAAGGAAGAAAACGATTTAACCTCAGCAAAGATGCTGAATCGGAAACCCCTATTATCGCACGTACTGCTTTGCACGCTTCCCGGATTGCGTTTACAGACTTTTCATCAAAGGAAACCATCATCGTGGATTGTCATCTTC
>JBDSPM010000003.1:0-5487 GCA_039930325.1 Saprospiraceae bacterium | reverse complement strand
ACGACCCAATGTATTACAGTAGGTGATACCGGTTGTGTATGCGTCAGCTTTACGGATGGAAGTGGCTTTGATACGCTTTGCCTGCAGTACAACCTTTGCAATTTAACCGGTGAGATACTTGCACCGGCGCAGGCATGTGCAGGTGACTTAATCAGGATTTCATTTGAAAGCAATGATTCCACACTTGAAGGGGGACTTTGGACCGTGATGCTTGATAGTGCGAATACACAGACGTATGAATTGACTGATTCACTTTGGCTGACGTTTGATTCTACAGGTTGTTATGCCATCAGTCTCATGTTACAAGACTCCGGCTGCACTGTATTAATCGCTGATACCATATGTATTGTCGATAAACCAACCGGTTTTATATGCTGTGACCAGCTGACTTGTGATTCATGTGTGAACCTTACTGTATATTTCGAAGGCACTCCCCCATTTTCATTTGCAATTACTGATGGCTTGATGATTGATACTGTATCAGAAATAAATAACCTGGCGTATGATTACCAGGTTTGTCCGCCATATGATACCACCGTCATTTACACATTACTGTGGGTATCGGATCTGAATGCTGCATGTGATGGTGCGATATTAACGCCATCCGCATCTATTTACCTTGAGCCTTTCCCTGTAGCCACCATTACTGTACAGGGCGATACACTCTGTGCAGGACCGGCAGGCCAATTCTATCATTGGGTGGATTGCCAGGATACGACGAGCCTGGGTTTTGATCAGTGTTTTGTTCCGTCACATTCAGGCTGCTATTGTGTGACCGTGAGAACGGTGCTGACAGATTGTGAGGATACGGCGTGTATTAATCATGTAATTTCTGCTACTCATGACATAAAAGGATCAGAGGATAGTAAGATCATGTATGAACCTGATAACAATTCGCTCTTGATACAAAATGTTATTCAGCATACTGAAGAATTGAATATTGAACTTTTTGATTTGTTGGGTAGAAATATACCGTTCAGCAAAAAAGAATATCCGGACGATCATTCTGTCAGAGTCTATCTGACTGAGCATATGACTTCAATTGCCTTCATTCATGTTTCTTCAGAAACATTCAATTTAAGCCGAAGTGTTTTTATATACTACGGACATTAAAAAATAAGGACACGGATTAAATAAGAAAAGTTAAGATTGGTTAGGATTGTTTCCAGTTAGACAAAGAATATCTCTATTTTATTAGCTCCTTTAACCCATTAACCGTTTGACCGGTGAACCGTTTTTTTTGTATTTTTATATATCCGACATTACTTCACATTCGTCATCTGTCTCATCGGTTGTACACTTAGCGTAGCACAACAATACTCCTTCGTTCACTATTCACCGAAAGACGGCCTGGTCAACAGCAAGGTCCGCGGAATAAAGCAGGATCTTAAAGGCCGGATGTACTTCATCACCGCAGGAGGCCTGAGTGTATATGATGGCGAGCGATTTACAAATTACAACGAACATAATGGGCTGGCGAATGAACTCGTCAATGATCTATTTGAAATCGGCCCTGATACCATCCTTATCGCCACGAATGGTCCGTATCTAAATATACTGGTGAATGGTAAAATAAGTCCATACCCTTTTTCTGATAGCAGCGACCACATCATCAATCGATTTTTTCGAAGCAAAGATGGTACGCTATATGTCCTGGCAGATGATGGGCTTTTCACGCTTAACCAGCACGACATTCGAAAAATTATTCTTGCCGATGATCAGGGACACGATTTTGGTATGACCCTCGATCGCATAACAGAATGGAAAAATTATTTTTTCATTATACCATGGAGCACCAAATCCAACCAAAAGTTAATCATTTATGATCAGGCTTTACGCAAAGTGATCATCACATCCCGTGATCGTGATTTATATGGTATCGCAGTAACACCTTCAGGAGAGCTTTGGATTAGTGATGAAAAAGGCCTTCACTCCCTAAATGAGAAAGCGTTTTATAAAGGGAAATTAGAATGGACTGATGGTGATTCACTAAGCAAGGCGGGGAATTTATCATATGCCGGGATTTATTTTGATCGTTTTGGAGAATCCTGGATTTACAGGGATGATGAAATGCATCATATCACCCACCAGGGCATACATCAGTTTTTCTCAGAACCACAGGGTTTAAAAGCAAGCCGCATATCCAATGTTTTTGTAGACCGTGAAGGCTCTGCCTGGATTGCTTCAGATGGCGATGGTGTCGTAAAAATGCCCGGGACACAGTTTCAGATCCTGGGTGATCTCATGCCGGGAATAAAAAATAATATCTCCGCTATTATCAATCAGTCAGATACAACTTGGCTATTTAATACTACGGATCATGCCTTCTATCGGGCGCATGCCGGTATACTAACTTCATTTCCATTAAAAGACAAAACGATCCATCCATTAAATATGTGTATCCTGGGTAATTCATTGTTAATAGGAACTGGTGCAAAAATTTTTCAGGTTAAGAACAAAGATTTAGTCGATTCTTACAATAATGCTACTGTGGTATTTCCCGACTCGTCAGAAACCGTGGATATTGGAGCACCGAATGCAACCCGTGATGGCTTCATCATTCAGTATGTCCGACGGAATGAGAATTCTTATTTTATACATGCACTTAAAAATAACAAGGTCGTTTGTACAGAGAAAATATCTTTTTCCTTTGATCAGATGACCTTGGACCATGAAGGGAGATTATGGCTGGCAACGCGCGACAACAAACTACTTGTGTATACTTTACATCCTGAAGTGCCTGAAAAATATTTACAGCTTCAATTTCAATTTCCCACGGGGTCTGAAAGTATTAGTCCAAGATGCATAGCACTGGATCATTCAGATAATATCTGGATCGGTACCCGATACAAAGGGATCTATATGTACCGGTTTGATGGTCAAAAGATAATTCCGGTCCAGCATTTTACTACGACAGAGGGATTGACTGACAATTTTCATTATTACTTGTTTTGTGATCAGCATAATAATATTTGGGGTGGAGCACAAACTGGATTGGATCAAATATCGCTTAAGGATGGAAAGTACGTCATTGAGAATGTGACGAAGAGCAACCATATTTTTCAGGGAGTGTATTCGATTATCAATTATAGCCGCGATGAAATATGGGCCCTCACCTCAAATGGCGAAATCATCAGCTATGCGCTTAATGACGCCCATAATGACACTATTTCTCCTTCCTTTTTTATCACATCCCTCAGGGTGAATGATAGTATCTATGATATCCGGTCAGACCGGTTTACATACCGACAAAACAATATAATGGTCAGTGTGGCAGCACCTTCCTTTATCGATGAAAAATCTGTTTTATACAGCTATCAGTTAAATGGAAGTGGAAATAATAATTGGAGCCAACCCGCGAACAACGCCTTATTTAATTTCATCAATCTATCACCGGGTACATATCAATTAAACTTAAAAGCTGAATTTCCTGCCGCGTTATATCCGCCGGAATTACTAACATATTCCTTTACTATTCGTCCTCCCTATTGGCGAACATGGTGGTTCTGGTTATTGATCAGTTTATTTACACTTGGATTGCTTACCCTGGCATTACGCTATTATTTCGCCAGAAAGCTAGAGAAGCACCGACTCATTCTGGAAAAAAAGCAGGCAATAGAAAAAGAAAGAACGAGAATTGCTACGGATATGCACGATGATCTTGGAGCAGGATTGACCCGTATTAAATTTTTAAGCGAGACCATAGGCATCAGGAAACAACGTCATCTTCCGGTAGAAGAAGAGATTAACAATATCAGAGAATATGCTCATGATATGATAGACAAGATGGGTGAAATCGTATGGGCCCTGAACGAAAAAAATGATTCAATGAGCGATCTGATTGCCTATACACGGGCATATGCAGTAGAATATCTTTCTGAAAATGGCTTAAAAAATAGGGTGACAATGCCTGAAGATTTCACTGACGTGATTGTTAGCGGAGAATTCCGGCGAAATATTTACCTGAGTGTGAAAGAAGTCCTTCACAACATCATAAAACATGCCCAGGCCGCTCAGGTGACAATAAATTTTGAAATCGCAAATGAACTCGTTATCCGCCTCACAGATGATGGGATTGGATTTGATCCCGATACTACCCGCCCATACAGCAACGGATTACTCAACATAAGAAAGCGGATGAACGATATCGGAGGAAAAATGGAAATTAATACCATAAAAGGAACTACAGTCAAATTATCAGCACCTCTGGCATAATAACTTTAGTTATATCGGCAATCCAGAAATACCATTCTATATTCGAACCACGTCATGAGTATAACCATAAGCATAGTAGAAGACCTGGAAGAAGTCAGAGAAGGGCTGACCCAGTTCATCGCGCTTAACGGTGAGTTTAAAATGCTGAAGACGTTTCGAACTGCGGAAGAGGCCATAGTTGAAATTCCCATGCTCGAGCCGCAAATTGTAATCATGGACATTAATCTGCCCGGTATGAATGGCATCGAATGTATACGGCAGGTGAAGGATAAAAGTCCCGGTACGCAGTTCATGATGTTCACGGTATATGAAAATGATGAAAAAGTCTTTGAGGCGTTGAAGGCCGGTGCTTCAGGCTACTTGTTGAAAAACACAGGTCTGATGCAAATGATCGAGGCATTAAAAGAGCTCCATGATGGAGGCTCCCCGATGAGCTCCAATATTGCCAGAAAGCTTGTTTCCGTATTCAGGGAAAAAGAAAATGATTTGCCCCAGGTTCACTCATTGAGCTAAAGGGAAAATGAGGTGCTGCAATTACTTTCAAAGGGATTATTGTATAAAGAAATTGCCGACCGACTGTCGATCTCTATTGCCACAGTGCGCCAACATATCCATAGGATCTACGAAAAGCTTCATGTACAGAACCGGACCGAAGCGCTCATTAAAGTCTACGGGGGGAAGAATTAGTTCATCTCTTTGATAACTTTCGTTCTATTGCAGCGCCCCACATCATTGGCTAATTTGGAAAAAATTTCGAATGAAAATCATCCTGATCAATTCGCGCAAACACTTTTTTTTCCTCTTTCCCCTTTTAACCCTATTCTCCTTTTTCTCCCATTTTATCATTGCACAAAACGTTGGCATCAGTACTACCACTCCTGTATTCAAGCTCGATGTACGAAATGGGAGCATTAATACGGATTCAGTTTATCGAATAGGTACCAATACTGTTCTTTCTATCCCAGGTATCGGTAATCTTTTTGTTGGCAAAAATATCGGCGGATTCAACACAGGATCTTACAATACGTTTAGCGGAGAGACAGCCGGCTATTCCAATATGTCTGGTAGTAGCAATTCCTTTTTTGGGTTTAGCGCCGGTTACATCAACACTTTAGGTAATAACAATTCTTTTTTTGGTTGGGGCGCTGGTAATACTAACTCTTCAGGGTCCGATAATTCCTTTTTTGGTCGAGCTGCAGGAATTAGCAATTCAACGGGTTTTGAAAATTCATTTTTTGGTCGGTCCGCCGGTTTGCTTAATTCAACAGGGAA
>JBDSPM010000002.1:0-4247 GCA_039930325.1 Saprospiraceae bacterium | reverse complement strand
GATAAAATCTCAGTTTAGTGACCTCGCCTCACCAACCGTCATCCGCTCAAAAGAGGATGCATCCTTTCCAAATACGGATCAGACTTTTGCAAGAGTGATCACCGACCCTGAGGCTACAACCAGTGGTGTCCAGATCACGTACAAACATAAATATGCTGAAGCCACCAACGTGCTTGATTACAGGGACCGGCTCGTTTACAATTTGTTCAATCGCATGTTGGGCAGAAGACTTTCTGAAATATCACGCCAGGCAAATCCTCCATTTATTTTTGGGTATTCGAGTTACGGACAGGATGTAGGGGATTTAGCAACCTATAGCAGCTTTGCAAGTGCTGAAGCAAAAAATATCAGGCGATCTTTCCAGTCATTGCTTGAAGAAAATCAACGTGTCCTGCTTCATGGATTTACTGACACTGAGCTGGAAAGAGAGAAAGCAGCTTTGATGCGACAGGCTGAGCAAAATGTAATAGAACAGGACAAACAGGAATCAAACCGCGTGGTCGGCAGATTGATAAGCAATTTCCTTGATGACACACCTATACCTGATGCCAGTCAAACACTGGATTTGTATAAAACCCTGATGCCGACCATTACAAATTTTGAAGTGAGTAAAAAGGCATCGGAGTGGATCACAGATAAAAACAGGGTTATTATTGTGACCGGACCCGAAAAGGATCTGCCTTTACTTCCTGATTCGACTACACTGGTCAATATGCTAAGCGATGTAAGTCAAAAAACCTTGGAAACCTATGTGGACGTCGATGTATCAGCACCTCTCCTGACCGGCGCTTTTCCTGCAACCAAAGTGCTGAACACAACGCACGATGCAAATCTCGATGTCTACCATTGGGAATTTGCAAATGGCGTACATGTGACTGCCAAACCTACCAATTTTAAGAATGATGAAATATTAATGAATGCCTACAGTCCGGGTGGTCATTCTATGTACGACCTTACATTGTATCCTTCTGCCAGAAGCGCTTCAACGGTTATCAGCAATAGCGGCCTTGGATCATTCAACGCTACCTCACTTGAGAAAAAATTATCCGGCCTGCGCGTTGGCGTTTCGCCATTCATTTTTGAGAGGTATGAGGGATTCAGCGGTTCGTCATCTGTTGCTGACAAGGAAACCATGATGCAATTGATTTATTCGTATGTAACCGCATACAGGAAAGATAGCATCGCTTTAAACTCATATGTGAGTCGTGAAAAGAGCAGGTATGTGAATCTTCTGGCAAATCCGCAAAACTGGTTCTTTGACCGCCTGAGTCATATTACATCAGGCAATAATCCCCGTCGCGGCCTTCCTCCGATTGAGTCATATGACAAGATAAAGCTGGACGAGATCATGAATATTTACAAAGACAGGCTGGGGGATGTGAGTGATATGGATTTCTTCTTTGTTGGCAATTTTGACCCTGATAGCCTTCAGTTGTTGACCAGCAGGTACCTGGGAGCATTACCGGGTAATGGAAGACACGAGAATTGGAAAGATGTCGGTGACCGGTATCCGTCAGGTATAGTGGATTCAGTTTTTCACAGAGGCGAAGCACCGAAATCGCTGGTGCAGATTATTTTCCATGGAACAGACACCTTCAATCCTGATTCAGCTTATGTTCTCCAGTCGTTAGTGGAATTAGCCAGGATAAAGCTTCGTGAAGAATTGCGAGAAGAAGAAGGCGGTGTATATGGGGTCTCAGTGTCAGGCGGCCAGTCTAAATATCCAATCAACCAGTATTCGATCAATATCAGCTTCAATGCCGATCCGCCCAAAACCAACGACCTGGTGAATGCAGCTAAAGAGGTCATTGCCAAAATGAAACAAAGCATCGATCCTGCTGATATTGCAAAGGTGACAGAAACGCAACGCCAGGGACGGATTAAAGACCTGCAGCAAAATCAATTCTGGATGAGCAATTTCATCAACAGCTGGATCAATGGCACTGATCTGGCCCAACAGGTTCAGATGCAAAAACTTGAAGAAAGAATTTCTCACCTGAACAAGGATGTCCTGTTGAAAGCTGCCCGCAAATATTTTAACAACAAGGAGGTGATCAGTCTTGTTATGTATCCTGATAAAGCATAGGAAAATCCTTGCGTTTCATTTCAATTCTCCATTTAACTAAAAAGAAACATATGAAGGCTCAACACAGATTACTTATCCTCAGCATCCTTTTATTGTTTTGTTATATCGGCCGTGCTCAGCCGTATCACCTAACCGTGACTTCAAGGCAATACCAGGACCTGACAGGGGCATCACCATTGGTCACCGGGATTTGGGATGATCCGTCTTTTACAGTTCCACTTGGATATAACATTGAGTTTTTTGGTGCCACCGTCAACACCATATATTCACCTAACGTTTTTGTCGGAGGCGTATTTACTACTAATCTTGATGCAAACTCGTTGAATTTAATCGCTGCGTTTTCTGCTGACCTGGTTGACAGGGGATATAATATAAATACTCCGTTGTCACCTATTTCATTTAAAACAGTCACACTCGGAGGAAGGAAAACAACAACGATTGAATATAAAAATGCCGGATTTTTAGGGGACTCTACACCCGGAGTTCGTCCAGATTTTGTCAATTTTCAATTAAAGGTATTTGAAGGAACAGATGATATTGAAGTTCATATCGGGCCTTCATCAATCACGAACCAAGAATTGGATTTTCAGGGTTTTCCTGGACCTGAGATAGGACTTGTACAGGGATACAATCTGAACAATGGAGGGGCAAGTGGGGAAGTCTTCCTTTTAAGTGGAGATCCTTTAAACCCTGTAATCAATACGACCTTCATCGAATCATACCTAAACTGGCCTATTCCTGACAATACAGTTTATACGTTTTCACGAAGTACCAGCGCGGTCCATGATGAAAATTACCCCAGGTCAGTTCAGTATTATTATCCTAATCCAGGCATTGAGCGAATACGATTAAGGCCTGAATTAACAGGAAAAATAATTTCAGATGTAGTTGTCATCAATAGTGATGGAGTTACCCTTAAAACTGAACACCCTGGTGATATTGACCTTGAAGGTCTGGTTTCCGGGATTTATATCTTGAGATTTCAAACTGATGACGGACCGGCTATCCAGCGAATTTGTGTACTGAAGTAACTGAATTATTCTTCTGCCAATTTCCTGAGCCTTGCTAATGCGAGCATGCAATCGATGGGAGTCATTTGATTGATGTCAAGCTTATTCAATTCCTGTATAAGCTCCCTCGCCCTGATATCAGACTGATCAAAGATGCTCAGCTGGTATGCGGTCTGTTCTTTCAGCTCCTTAATTTTTTTCTTTCCATCGTGGGTTTCATCAAGGCTAAGATTTTTGGATTCGAGTTCGTGCAGTATTTCATTTGCTCTTTCAAGCAGGGCTTTTGGCATGCCGGCCATTCGAGCAACATGAATTCCAAAGCTGTGTTCACTTCCACCTGGTGTAAGCTTTCGAAGGAATATGACTTTGTTACCACTTTCCTGCGTAGCTATATGATAATTATGAATGCGGTCATAGCGGTCAGCCAATTCATTTAATTCATGATAATGTGTGGCAAATAGAGTTTTAGGCTTGTACTGCGGATGATGATGCAGATATTCTGCGATGCTCCAGGCAAGACTGATTCCGTCAAAGGTGCTTGTGCCCCTTCCTATTTCATCCATCAGGATCAAACTCCTTGCTGAAATGTTGTTCAGGATGCTGGCAGTTTCATTCATCTCAACCATAAATGTGGATTCACCTGAAGAAATATTATCTGAGGCGCCTACCCGAGTGAAGAGCTTGTCAATGATCCCGAGTGTCGCAGATTTAGCAGGAATATAGCTTCCCATTTGGGCCATCAGGCAGATCAATCCGGTTTGTCTGAGAAAGGCAGACTTACCAGACATATTGGGTCCGGTGATAATGAAGATTTGCTGCTCATCGCTGTCCATGTAAAGATTATTCGCGACATAGGTTTCACCGGGTGGCAGGTGCCTTTCGATGACAGGATGTCGGCCGTCCAGTATAGTGATCGATGAATCATCATTCATATCAGGCCTGCAATAATTGTATGCCAAGGCTACCGATGCAAAAGATAAAATACAATCCAGCTGTGCGATCGCATTCGCATTTATTTGAATTGGTCCGATATATTCCTGGGCCGCCAGGACTAGATCATTGAACAGGCTTTCTTCCAAAGCCCCGATCTTTTCTTCTGCAGTCAATATTTTATGCTCCAGCTTTTTAAGATCATCCGTTACGTAGCGTTC
>JBDSPM010000001.1:0-5949 GCA_039930325.1 Saprospiraceae bacterium | reverse complement strand
AAAAATAATAAATGCGGAGACGATCAATGCGATACCATCCATATTCTGCTTTGCAAAAATGGCGTAAGCTCCCCAGGCAAGAGCTATGATTCCTAATATCCCTGTGGCGCAACCAAAAGATCGTTGATCTGCTGAATACCACCCCTGGGCTTTAATCCAGGCCTGAACGGTAACTTTTACAGCAGCTAATTGAGTATAAAACATATCTTTTAAATCCTTGAGCTCTACCAGTGACCCGGTTGAAAATAAAGCATTGAAGAATTGCTTTTCGAATATCATCAAATCTTCACCCGCTTCCTTCAATTTGTAAAAAGTGATATTATTCTTACTTGAGAAAAAACCTTTTTCTTCATGGGATTCAAGACGCAGATAGCCTTTATTGGCAAGATGCGGAATCAGGGACAATACATCATTATTATCAACGCTATTATCAATAAACCCTCCTGCAATCACAGGTGATACGCCATCAGGAGGAAAATATTCTGTCATGATCGGTTGTTTCCTGTTTCGCGCAAAAAACTTAGCGAATAACCCTGCAAGAAGAAAAAAAATCGGGGCAATTAATAAACCATGTACCTTCCAGAACGAAGTCATGGCACTCATAGGCTGAAAAGTATCTTTTGGAAAATTGACAGCTATGGTTACACCTTCACCAGGTTGAAGATTCCGTGTAGTCTGTCCTTTTATTTCAGAAGGAAAAACCTGTATTTGCAAATCATGATCTTGCAAACCTGCTTGCCCTGTATACGAAAGTACGTCCTTTGATGCAAGTTGAACCTTATCTGGGAATTTAACATCAAAGGAAAAATTATCTACAGGTTCTTGTCCAGAGGTCCCTAGCAAATCCCAATAGAACTCAATGTGATCGTCAAAAAAATTAAGCGAATTGAGCACAACAAATGTAATATGATAAACCTGTCGTCCCTCTACAAATGTATTCGCATCCCCAATCCTAACCACGATATTATCATTTTCCTTCGATGTTGAAAACTTATAGCCGTCTACATTAATATCTTTAAAAATCCATGTTACATCTTTGTCATTCACGACACCCTGGTATGGAATAAATTGGAAGATGCCGTGCCGGGGCTCTGAAAATTCTACATCAATAGTCTCATCAAAATGGGCGTACCCTTCATCCGTAAAGGTGACATCCACATGAAAATTCGTAATTGTAAAATATTCAGCCCTTACTCCTGTCACAACTAAACAAAAGGAGACGACGAAAAGAATCAAACGCATCCGCATGGAATCAGAATTGAACTTTTACGTTTTGTTTTTCAGCTTCATCCACTTCAAAGTAGCTCATTCTCTTAAAACCAAATGGGCCTGAGATAAGATTGCTTGGGAAAACTTCCACAGCATTATTTAAATCACGGGCTGAGGCATTGTAATATCGCCGGGATCTCTGGATGCTTTCTTCAAGGCCAGTCAGTGTTTCCTGCAGCTGGGTGAATTGGGTGTTTGCTTTGAGATCAGGGTAGTTTTCAGCAAGGGCAAATACTGATTTTAAAGCTCCGGATAGTGCATTTTCTGCAGCACCGCCATCCTTGCCGCCGGCTGTCATAGCTGCCCCTCTTAATTGGACTACTTTTTCAAGTACACCTGATTCATAACCTGTGTAGCCTTTGATCGTGCTGACCAGGTTTGGGATCAGATCATATCGTTGCTTAAGAAAAACATTGATTGTTTGAAAAGCTTCTTCAGCTCCATTACGCAATCGCACCAGTTTATTATAGGTACCCATCAGAAGCAGAGCTAATACGACTACAATTGCTAAAAGTATAATGATCCCCATGGTTTAGTTTTTTTTTGATGAAAAGTTGAGGTAAATGTATAAAAAAAAGGCATGATATGATTAGCAAGAGGCCAGGAGATAGTTATCAAAAAACAGTTTCTACTTTTACTCTCTTATAAAAGCAAGCTCTATGAAGGAAATTATTCTGGTAGGTGACATCGGTTCCACGAAATCAAGTTGGTGGGTTTCGGGTGATGTGCCTAAAGGGATAAACCTTCATGGGTTCAATCCAATCGTTCATTCTCCTGATATTGGGGCAAGCATGATCACCTTACTTGCTGAGCAATTGATTGACATTAAGCCTGATCAAATATGGTATTATGGCGCTGGCATACTTGGGGAAAATGAAATCGGCCAGGTCAAAAATCTTCTGCTTCAGGAATTTCCAGACAGCAACTTACATGTAAACTCGGATTTGACAGGGGCTGTTAAAGCAGCTTGTGGCTTAAATTCGGGGACTGTGGTTATCCTCGGCACGGGTAGTCACGTCGCTGTTTTCGATGGCAAAATGATCATTCGACAGGCGAACGCTTTGGGTTACATTCTAGGCGATGAAGGTGGAGGTAGTGATATTGGCAAATCTCTCATCCAGGCTTACTTCTATCAGCAAATGCCTGATGAAGTCTGTGCAGAAATGATGAAATTACTTCCGGAAGGCAGACCGGCATTTTTGAAAAAACTTTATTCCGCAGAGGCGCCAAATCAATACCTGGCATCTTTCGCTGAAGTAGCTTCTAAGTTGAAAGACAATGAATGGATTAAAGAGCTGTTTGCAGCACGTTTCGCAGTATTGATGAGAAATCATCTCATGCCTCTTCAACCAATTGAGCCCCTGCACTTTGTTGGATCGATAGGATGTATATTTGCCGACTTGATCAAAATCGAACTCGCAAACCACGCACTGAAGGCCGGGGCTTTTCTAAAAGATCCATCATATCGCCTTTTCACAATGCACCTAAATCATGAAACTGAAAAATAATACAATCAATCGGATTGCTGTATTCTCATCCGGAGGTGATGCCCCCGGTATGAATGCTGCTATTCGTTCTGTAGTCAGAACTGCTTTTTATCACGATCTGCAGGTCTTTGGCATTTACCGTGGTTATGAAGGAATGATCGATGGCCACATAGAGCAACTTGACAAAGGCAATGTTGGAAATATTATTCAGCGCGGAGGAACGGTTCTCAAGACAGCAAGAAGTGAAAGGTTTCGAACTGCGCCAGGCAGAAAAGCTGCTTATGATTCTCTTGTCAAAAATCAAATCGATGCGCTCGTCGCTATAGGCGGCAATGGAACTTTTACCGGGGCCAAGATTTTTTATGAAGAATATGGGATCCCAATAGTTGGTATACCCGGTACTATCGACAATGACCTGTATGGAACAGATTATTCTATAGGATTTGATACGGCAGTGAATACAGCCATTGAAGCCGTTGACAGGATAAGAGACACAGCTGATTCACATAACCGTTTGTTCTTTGTAGAAGTCATGGGAAGGGATTCGGGTTTTATTGCTCTCAATACGGGAATAGGAAGTGGTGCCGGTGCCATCCTGATACCTGAAGCACGTACAGAGGTCCAGACATTGATCAATCATCTTGAACAAACTGCCAAACGACAGAAGCTCTTCTCGTTAATCATCGTTGCGGAAGGAAATGAAACCGGTAATGCACAGAAACTTGCAAGTGAAATCAAAGACAAATTTCCCGAATATGATCCTAAAGTGACTATCATAGGCCATATGCAACGCGGAGGCGCCCCTTCTGCAATGGATCGCCTCATCGCAAGTCGTATGGGCTTCAAAGCTGTGGAAGCACTCCTCGAAGGAAATTCAAACGTGATGACCGGAATTCAGAATAATAAGATGGTGCTGGTCTCTTTTGATGATGCCATCAACAAGCACAAAGAAGTTGATCTCGATTTACTGAGGATGGCAGAAATTTTATCACTCTGATCCATGCAGATTTCCATGTTTTACATTCCGGTCGGAACACAATCAGAGGCAACCGCATTGGAGGAGCTATTAATTCATATTAATTCTGCGATATATAACCGCTCTTGCTCCACATGAGGTAGGCTTTAAGAAAACCATTGAGATCTCCATTTAATACAAGGTCAGGATTATGTACAGTGTATTGGGTGCGATGATCCTTGACCCTGCGATCATCCAATACATAACTTCTGATCTGGCTACCCCACTCGTTTTTCATCTTGTCGGATTCTACCTTGTCACGTTCAGCATTTCGACGCTGGATCTCTCTTTCATACAGGCGCGACTTCAACATTTTAAGAGCGGTTTCACGATTTTGATGTTGTGATCTTTCCTGCTGGCATTCGACTACGATTCCTGAAGGAAGATGCCTGACACGCACAGCAGATTCTGTTTTATTGACATGCTGACCTCCTGCACCACTTGATCTGAATGTATCCCATTCAAGGTCGTCTGTATTAATCTCAACTACAATGCTGTCGTCTATTTCGGGGTGCACGAACACAGAACAAAATGAAGTCATGCGTTTGCCTTGCGAATTATAGGGGCTCACACGAACAAGGCGATGTACGCCGTTCTCGCCTTTTAACATCCCATAAGCATAATCACCGCTGATCTCAATTTCAGCGCTTTTGATCCCTGCCACATCACCATTCACGCGATTGAGTTCGGAAACTTTGTATCCGTTTTTTTCACCCCACATGATATACATTCTTAGGATCATGTCTGACCAGTCACAGCTTTCAGTTCCACCTGCACCTGCATTAATTTCGAGGATGCAGGAAAATTCATCTTCAGGGTGGTTCAGCGTGCTGCGGAATTCGACGTCATCTACAATGTTCAGCGCATTTTCATACGAGGCATCCAATTCTTCTTCAGGGATTTCCCCTGCTTCAAAGAATTCCAGAAGGACGCCTAAATCATCCACGACAGTCTTAATGTCATGGAAATGAGACAACCAGTGTTTGTGAATCTTGATTTCTTTTAGCGCAGACTGAGCCCGTTCGGAATCGTTCCAAAAGTCGGGATCTAAAGTGAGCTGTTCTTTTTCTTCCAGCTGGATTTGTCGTCTTGCGACGTCAAAGATACCTCCCTAATACTTCCACACGGGCCTGAAGGTTATTAAATTGTTCTACAGTCATTTTGGATTTTTTTGCGGAAAAGAATTCCCATCATCAAATATCAATTCAAATGCTCTAATTAAAGAGGGACGAATTTAACCTCGTCCCTCCCTAACAGATATCTTATCAATAGATTTTTTATCTATCTAATTCAACATAGAATATTAAATCTGCATTTGCAGGAATTACAGGAGGAGAACCAGCTGCTCCGTAACCTAAGGATGCAGGAATAAATAAAGTTGCTTTCCCTCCTTTGTTTAGAAGCATGATGCCTTCATCCCATCCCGGGATGACTTGTCCGACACCGACTGGAAATTGATAAGGTTGGCCACCTTTAAAAGAGGAATCAAACATAGTACCATTGGAATCAAGCATCCCGTAATAATGCACTGATACTTGCTCACCTTTCTTAGGTTGCGTTCCTTCATCTCCAGGCTCGTGAATGATATATCTCAGACCGGAAGATGTAGTCTTAAACTGATCTTTTAATTCGCCTTTTTTGAAAGCATCGTACGTTGCTTTCGTTTTGGCTTCAATCTCCGGCATTCGGTCTCTCACCACTTGCTTTACTTTGTCCTGTTCTTTGGAGATGGAATCAGAATGAGCCTGGAAGTCAGTTTCATTCATGATATTCAATACACCTACATGGTAAACAAGAGGATCTGTGAATTTTTCAAATCCAGGTGGTTTCCTTTCAAATGAATCAAGTGGAAAATAGAATTCAAGACTGTCTCCCTTGTGCAGAGTCGCCATAAGATCAACCAATGGTTTTAGCTGGCCAAAATTTTTCGTGTCTCCTGTAATTTTAAGAACAGAAGGTTTCCCCGTTTTTGCAGACGACTGCAGTACGGAATCTTTTTCAGTAAGTGTCATACTGAAAAATACATAGCTGTTGACCGGAATGGGTTCTGCTGAAGAGCCTTTGCGGACAATCTGGTATTCATATCCCGTCGGAGTTTTCATACGTCGACCTTGGGAGGAGCATCCTGCAACGAGGAGGACGCAGAGCAGAGAAAAAATCAGTTTATTGTTCATGTTG